>CAZLHZ010000238.1:0-4115 GCA_964559285.1 uncultured Actinomycetes bacterium
TATCACGAAAACCGCTTCCATTGCGGTTTTTCCCTGCAAACGCCATGCTTCCTTTACCGTGCAGGCGCCCGTTAATCCAGTTCCCTTTAAAGACGGAACCATCAGCGTAGGTCATGGTGCCGGTACCGTGCATTTTGCCATTGCGCCAGCTGCCGGTGTATTGAGAAATATCCCCTTCCCAAAGCATGGTGCCAATGCCTTTGGTGCAATCTCCCGAAATGCACTGCGCATTCACATTTGCAGCAGCAGCGCACATTAGCCATAAAAACATCCACCGCAAATTCATGCAGACAAAGCTACATAAATTATGCCGTTATGACTTTGCCAATTTGAGGTAGAAAAATTCACCCAGCAATGCCATGGGAATGTAAGCCAGCAAAAGGTCTGCAGCTATAAACCAGGCAGGTGCGGGTATCATAAAACATGCTGAAATGCCGCCCATCAGGAATATAATGCCAACAATGAGTGCATATCTGCGGGTTTCTTTGGGTTTTAGCCAGCACATCAGCATGGCGGCGATGACACGGGAGAGGTTGAGTAGGAATTTCATGATATTTAATTTATAATTGAGGGGAAAAAAATAACTGAAATTATTTATCGCTCAAACCTGCTTTGCACCCTTCAACAGCGCATTTTGCACAGTGATAATCGCCATAGGTATAAACCTTGCAGTTACCATCACTACTTTTTGAATGATAAAAACCTGGTCCTGTGAAACGTATGTTACAATAAAGGCAATTTCTGTAAGTTTTCGCCCTATTTTCTTTATCTCTTCGTTGCTGTTCGGAAACTTTAAGTGCTAATGCGAGGTATGCCCAACCAGCAGATTTGCTTAGATTCTCATTTTTGTTATCAGCATGGTTATCAAGACTGCTGTTGGTGCTATTATCTCCGGAAATTCTTTTCGGTAACCGCTCAACTTGTCGCCCTCCCTGATTAATTGGTTGGTTCAAATTAGTATTGTTAATTGTAACATTTTCTTTGTTTATATTATCCGTAACGTTGTTTTTGTTCGTGTTAATATTATCGTTAAATAAATCTGGATCATTGGTTGGAGCTAATGAACCAGTAGTTGTTAAATTTGGGTTAGTTTGTTCAATTTGAAAATACTTATTATAAACCTCCTTACAAGTTACGTAAATATTTGAATTGATTGTGTTTCCTGAATTATTCAAATAGGCAACAGGTATTTGCAACATATCTCTCCAATTATCACTAACATTTAATCTAACTGTTAAATCATCAGATTTTGCACTTGGAACATAGACATACTTTTCATTAATGTGCAGCACATGTTTTGTCATACAATTATGATTAAACATTTCTCTAATCATAATATTACCAGCCTCTGTCAGGTATTTTTTATCATGCTCGATAGGTTTATATTTAGGCCAAACCATTCCCAAATTAGCACCAAATTCTTTATATATGTTATAAATATAATCTATATTTTGAATTAATGTGTAATATGAATATCTATGTTCTATTTCAGTTAGATATGTCTTCATTATGCCGTCTGGATTATAAAGCCTTAAAAATTGAATAGCTGATGAATAATTAATTATCGGAATATTTTTATTATCGGAATAATATTCTATGCCGTTTATAAATTCTGTATTACTCGGAGTAGTAATAACATTATTTATTTCATTAATTAGATTTATCAAATCTCTTTTTTTGATTTGAAAATCAACCTTTTTTTTATTTATTTCATAGTCATTAACTTTAAAATATGAAATTAGTGAATATATCATTAATGAAGTATCATTATGGTTTTTCCCTAATTCGTACATTTTGTCAAATATCAGCTTTCTTTTTTCTGCCTGACCAGTTTCATTTGGAATTAAACCGATGATTTTTTCAAATGACTCTTTTGCATTTTTATAATTACCGGAGTTGTATTCAAACTCGGCTTTAATTAGATAAAAATTAATTAAGTTATCATGAGACGCCTCTACTTTCTCTGGGGCTCCAGTTCCACCATACCAATTATCTGCTTTTTTCTTTTCAAGATGGGAAAGGTCATATTCGATAATTTTTACGTATTGGTCAATTTTTTGTAATATAATGGAATCTGATGTTGGGGCATTTTTATCAAATAAGTCAGGATGGAGTTTATAAGCATTAATGAAGCACAAGAATCGAGCATATTTTACTTTATAAATGCAGTCGTAATCCACATTGTCTCTTAAGTCAAAACAACACTCATCAGTACTACAAAAATTATGATTGAAAGGATATTTTAATCTCTTTTCTAAATACTTGGAATATAATTCAAAAGCCCCATTTTCTCCTAAATATTGTAATTGCGAACATTTTAAATTTGCTTTAATCAAATATAGTAGGGCAAAATTAGAATCTGTGAAAATGCATTTATTAATTTTAATTTCAATTTTATCAATTTGTTTTTTATCAATATGGCTAAGTTCCTTTATTGAAATTCCTGAAGTGGAATTAATGCCAAGATTTTCTAGTGTTTTTAAAACTTTTTGGTTTGGCGTATAAAAATTTTGAGAAACTAATGGATTTAAAATCATTAGTGTTAAAACAATGGAAATAAAAAATTTAATAAATACAAAAATAGCAATAAGACTATAATAATCCAAAAACCCAGCGACGGGATTACTCCACCGTCACACTCTTGGCCAGATTCCTTGGCTGATCCACATTACAGCCGCGCATAACGGCGATGTGGTAGCTTAGCAGCTGCAACGGAATGGTGTTAATGAGTGGGCTCAGGCTTTCTTCGGTTTCGGGAACCTCTATCACGTGATCCGCCAGATCATTCAGGCCTGTGTTGCCTTCCGACACAATCGCGATGATCTTGCCTTTGCGGGCTTTCACTTCCTGTATGTTGCTCACTACTTTTTCGTAGTGTGCGCTGTTGGTGGCAATCACCACTACAGGCATGTTTTCATCAATGAGGGCAATGGGTCCGTGCTTCATCTCAGCGGCAGGATAACCTTCTGCGTGGATATAGCTGATTTCTTTCAGTTTCAAGGCGCCTTCAAGCGCTACGGGGAAGTTGTAGCCGCGGCCTAAATACAGGAAGTTGTGCGAGTCCTTATACATTTCGCTCAGCTTCACAATTTCATCATTCAGTTTAAGCGCCTTTTCCACCTTGGCGGGAATGCTTTCCAGCTCGTACATCAGCGCCCTGAGCTGTTCGCCTGTGAGGGCGCCACGAAGCTTACCCATGGCCATGGCAATCAGTGCAAGTACGGTCACCTGTGCGGTAAATGCCTTGGTGCTGGCTACGCCAATTTCAGGTCCTGCGTGGGTGTAGGCCCCGGCATGGCTTAGGCGGGGAATGCTGCTGCCTACTACGTTACAAACCCCAAATACTGTTGCGCCCTTGTTTTTGGCAAGTTCCATGGCTGCCAGGGTGTCGGCGGTTTCGCCGCTTTGAGAAATCGCCAGTATCAGGTCATCGCCGTAAATAACGGGATTGCGGTAGCGGAATTCGCTGGCGTACTCTACTTCTACAGGGATACGGGCAAATTCTTCAAACAAATATTCAGCCACCAGACCGGCATGCCAGCTGGTACCGCAGCCTATGAGAATGAGGCGGTTGATATTTTTTAATTTTTCCTCATAATCGCGTATGCTGCGCATGATAATTTCAGCGCTCATGGGGTCAATACGGCCCCTGAAGCTATCCAAGATACTCTTGGGTTGCTCGTATATCTCCTTGAGCATGAAATGCGGGTAGCCGCCTTTTTCCAGCTGCTCGAGGTTCATTTCCAGTTCGTGGATATAGGGAGTCTGAATTTCGTTGTCGATGGTTTTGATAGTAAGTTCGTCGTTTTCCACCACAGCGATTTCACCATCGTTCATGTAGATTACCTGTCTGGTGTATTCCACGATGGGCGTGGCATCGGAGGCCATGAAGAACTCGCCGCGTTCCTTGCCAATGCCCACCACCAGCGGACTTCCCTTGCGGGCTGCAATGAGGTGTTCGGGGTGGTTTTTACTGAGGATAACAATGGCGTAGGCGCCCACTACCTGTTTCAGGGCCACGCGCACCGCCTCGTGCAGGTTGAGGCCTGCGTTTACCATGATGTCTTCAATCAGGTGAATGAGTACTTCAGTATCGGTATCACTGCTGAATGTGT
>CAZLHZ010000239.1:0-4094 GCA_964559285.1 uncultured Actinomycetes bacterium
TTAGCATTTTGGAACTGATCTGGGGTAAGTGCTACAGTATTAGATTGTTGATTAGCTCTATTAGCTTTTACATTTTGTAATCCGCGTCTCACAGCAGCAGCAGCAGCGAATCTTCCAGCCTGTTGTGCTGGAGCGGTAGTAGTAGCGGCCTGTTGTCTAGCTTGTCTTTTTGCAATAGCTTCAGGTGAATTTTTTCTAGCTTCTATCTCTGCTCTAGTTAGCTGAGTTCTTGTATCAGGACCTCTTTCAGTTCGTTCTCTTGGTGGAATAGGTCTATCAGTATCAGGACCTCTTTCAGTTCGTTCTCTTTCAGTTCGTTCTCTTTCTTTTCTTTCTCTTTCTTTTCTTTCGAATTCTTTAGCTGCCTCACTTCCAGCGCGTGGAGCATTTCCAGTATCACCAAAAGTCCAGCCCTCTCCGCGATAACCTCTTCCAAAAGCTCTTGCGAAATCTCTTGGTTTATTAAAAAGATTTCCTATATACTCTGCTGCACGTTCAGTTCTTGTAGCGGGGTTAGCTGCTCTTAATGCAGCAGCACGTTCCATTCGATCTCTATCTATTCCAGCCCGAACCTCACGATTAGCCATATTGGAATATTGTAATTGTTGTCCTATATTTCTTATAGCACTGCCTCTATCGTATACAGGAGCATTAGGAACATTTCTACCAGCAGATTGTCTTCTTCTGTAAGCTGCTTCTCCTTCTTGTCTGGCTCTTAACTCTCTACCAAGAGCCTGTCTTTCATCTTGTTCAGCATCAAAATCAGCAGCAGAAAATTCAACTAATAACTTTCCAATTTTATAATAAGTTGAACTTTCATTTTTTTTATTTAATTCTGTAGGAGTTCTATCATTTAAATTTCTTCTTCTAGAAGTTTTTCTACGATCAGCTCCTCTTCTTTTTCTTAAAGCCGCAAGAAGTTCTTGTCTTTGTTTTTCAGATATTTTTTTTTGCTTATCTGATTCTATAGATTTATCAACATCAGAAGAATCAAAATTTTCACTTACATCTTCTCTTTTATCAAAATCCCATTCATCTCCTCTGTAACCCCGACTCCAAGCTCTGGCAAAATCTGATACAGTCTTCTTTTTAGAAGACTTTTCTTCTGGCTTTTCTTTTTTTGGATCAGATTTTGCCTCTCCTTTTTTTGGATCAGTGCCCTCCTCTAAAAAATCTTTATAGGCTCCACGAAGCTTAGATTTTAATAGTGTTACAAAGTTACTTTCTTTTTGAAGCTTATTCTGAGATTCTCTAGCGAAACGAGATTGTGTAGATTCAGCTAGTGTAGGGAATGCACCTCTTGTAGATGGATCAGCTACAAGGTCAAATGTCACCAGTCTGTAGTCTTCATTAACAATCTTGTTTCCTTGAGCATCTTCGGAAAGAGTGCCCATACCTCGGGAAGAAATACCAATACGAACGCCACCATCGATTAAAGCCTTTGCAGTCAAGCCAGCAGGAGTCTTTAGGATTTCAGCCTCACCAATAAGTTCGTTACCCTTAATCTCTAGCTTAGTAATAAGGTGAGAAGCATTTGAAAGTTTTACCGTATCATTTGATGGGTGATCTAACTCTCCACAAAGTCTACGCTCTTGAATTAGAGGCTGAACTTTCTTCAATTGATTTTCAAGAACTGTAGTAGGATAAATACGCCCGTTATTGTTCTTTTCATTGCAACGACCAAAGACTCCACGAATTCTCATGGTGTCTTTGTTTACTCCTTCGTTTAATACTTGGAGTTTTTCAACGATGAATACGTCTTGTAGTAACTGCATTATTTATACTTCAAACCTCGTTCTTTCTTAATTGATCTGCTTCCATATTTTTCAGCAAGCTTATCTGAGCCTTGCCCGTATCTCAATGTTGTTCTAACAGCGTGTTTCTTTACACTTTCCCAACCAGCAGATGGAGTGGCGCTTCCGGGAGTAAATCCTTTTGCGATTTTACCTCTTCCGCTTTTTAAACCCCATTTACCTTTTGATATAACATATAATCTACCTGCTGCTTTAGTGGTAAATATCTCTCCATACTTACCACTTTTAAGAGCTTTTGAGATACTATCGTAGGTTCTAACTTTACTTTTAAATGATTTTTTTAAGTCGCGTCTAGTACCTTCTTTAGATGCATAGACTTCACGACCAGATTTAGATCCTCTGGCTTCTAAGATAGAACCTACATCATCCACAATCCTCATGACTTGCTTTTTAATCTAGATTTTATAGATGCTTTTAAAATTTCTTTTCTGCTCTTTTTGGCTGGAGAAGGTAGTTTATAACCGTATTTTTTTTCTACGGCTTTAAACGCATCTCCAGAAGGACCAGCTAGATTAGTTCCGATACTTCCAGTAGTAGTCATTTCTTTTAAGAGATCACGAACTTCTTCTAATAGTGGAATAAGTTGTGAAGCTGTTTCTTCTGTAAGAACTGCTGGTTCTTGTTCTGGCTCTTCTTGTGCCCAAACAAGTTCTGGCATTCCATTAGCAGGTTCAGCATCCTGAGGAGTAAACTGCTCCCCGAGTATCTCTTTCATAAAGCTTTGAGGAACTGATACTTTTGAAATGTCTTTTCCAGCAGGGGCTAATGATTTTCCAGAACGGCTTGGAGGAAGCTCCTTACCGCTCTTTATATTACCTACCTGCTCTAAGATTAGGCTTTCTGCGAAGTCTCCTATGCTTTTCTTCATGAGATACTCCTGAGCCTCACTCTTCTTCGACTACTTCTTCATCCTCATCTAAGGTAGCAACTTCGTCATTAAGGAGAAGCTCTGCTAGAGTTTGATCGATCACTGATTCGACATCCTCTTCGCCTTCCTGTAGCTGGCTTAGACGATCAACTAGACCCATGATAACATCTAGGTGCTCTAGAATGCGGTCTTCATCAATCGACTCATCTAGCTGGCTGGTGCAAAGGGGGCAAACGTGAACTGCTTCCGAAAGCTCTTCACCCTCTTCATCTGCATCAACGTCTTCCTTCATCTTCTTCTTCATCATTTTCTTGATTAAAGCCTTATCTTGGGCTTCATCTGAGTGAGCCTTTTTGCCCTCTTCTAGGACAGAACCTTCATCTAGGCGCACACCAGCCTTACCCCAAGCGGCTGACTCAATTAACTTCTGACGAAACTCGTCGTTTAACTTATAATGATCCATTTTAAATATCCTTGTTTTGTATTTTTAAGATTTACATCTCTTACTTTATCTAGTGATCCTAGAAAAAATAAGTATTTTTTTATTTTTTTTGATTAAACTAAACCGAATTCAAAGCCCCCCTCATCTATAGGAGGTCTTACTGGGGCTTGTGTAACTGTTACATTAGCTTCAAAGGACTTACCTTCATCTACCGATACTCCATATAAAGTTACTCTAGAATCAGCTTTATTAACTGTTGGAATAACTTTTACTCCGGCAACTAATCCTTTCTTTAGAGCAGCTTTAAGTAATCTAGGATTCTCTAATTTTGCAAATTTGTTATATTCAGCCATTCGCAAATTAGAAAAGACTTCTGCCTCGGTTATGGACTTTCCTCCACCATCTTTGTGAACAACATAATTATTATCTACGTCTGTAATAACTTCTTTAATAGCTCTTATTCCAGTTTTTTTTCTACTAGGAGTTACAGACTTAGCTTCTAAAATTACTCCATCTTTTCTATAACCTTTTTTATACTCAGGACTATCTGAAACAATCTTGGATATTCTACCCTGAGGATCAGCTTCTCCATACACGTTAATTTTCTCGGTATCTAAAGCTATTGGAGCAAATTTATTTAAATTATCATTATTAAATTCAGGAGTTATTGTAGGTCTAAATTTAAGTTTTCTAATTATAGACCCATTACTTTTAATATCAAAAATTTGTGATCTAGCATTGAATACGTTATACTCTGGTCTATTGCTTGGATAAATTATAATATACCAAGGAATCTGTCTAGTAAGTATTGGAACTTGTTTATTTGTTTTTGGAGAATCGTATACAATGTCCACCTGAGTTAGATATGCTGCTGAGGTTTGTTCTATGTAATCTAACATTACATCCTCATCATCAAGAACAAACACTCTATGATTTACTTTGTATCTTACATACTCATTAATTGCAGCTA
>CAZLHZ010000240.1:0-4089 GCA_964559285.1 uncultured Actinomycetes bacterium
TGAGCCAGGGCATCCTGCATCGGGCCACGATCCCAGTCGCGGTGGTGCATCCGGAACGCGGTTCGTAAGGCGACCACCGCGTAGGGTGTCGGGATGCCCGACACACCCCCCGTCACCGACCGCCTGGTCTGGGTCGACTGCGAGATGACCGGCCTGGACCTTGAGCGTGATGAGCTCTGCGAGATCGCCTGCATCGTGACCGAGGCGGACCTCACGCCCGTCGACGCGGGGATCTCCGTCGTCATTCGACCCTCGGAGGCGGCCCTCGCCGGGATGCCGGAGGTCGTGCGCGCCATGCACATTGCGTCCGGCCTGCTTCCCGAGCTGGAGTCCGGGGTGGATGTGGGAGAGGCTGAGCGACGGGTGCTGTCCTACGTCCAGGGACATGTGCCCGAGGCACGCAAGGTGCCCTTGGCCGGGTCCACGGTCTATGTCGATCGCGGGTTCCTTGCCCGCCAGATGCCGGCCTTCGATGCCCACCTGCACTATCGCCTCGTCGACGTGTCGAGCCTGAAGGAACTGGTCCGTCGGTGGTATCCCCGCGTCTACTTCGCAGCACCTGCGAAGACCGGAAACCATCGGGCCATGGGCGACATCCTCGACTCGATTCAGGAACTGCGCTACTACCGCGCGGCTGTGCTGGTCGAAGAGCCCGGTCCGACCGTCGAGGGTGCGCGGGAGATCTCGGCCGGGTTAAGCGCGGGTCAATAGCTGCGTTCTGACGGGTTCTCGGCTGGGATCAGCCGGTCATTCGGCCTAGCCTCGCATCACGCCCTTCGACGATCGGAGCACGGCATGAGGCACTCCCCGACCCGGCGACGCGCCACCCTCATCGGCGCCACCGTACTGACGACGTGTCTGGCCACCCTGGCCGCCGGGACGGTCGTGTCGGCCGCTCCCGTGACGGCGGGGATCTCGGCTGGCCGGATCACCCCTCGCGGCTGCACTCCCGCCAAGCCCCTGTCGAGCAAGTACATTAAGATCACGAAGAAGATCAATGCGGATACGACGTTGACCACGTGGATGGATCCGGTGTCGACCTACTCGTGGTGGGGTGGGCGGCGACAGCTTCAGGTGTCGGTCGTCAAGGGAAGTCTGGCGAAGGCACGCGTCGACGTGCAGCATCGCGGCTTCCCCGACGTAACCGATCCGGCGACGCTGGCGACGCAGAAGGGGACACTCGCACTCGTCAACGGTGACTTCTTCGACATGTTCGAGACCGGTGACCAGTCCCCGCAGAGCGCCGTCATCGCCGCCGGGCGACTGTCCTATGCCCCTCCCGGGTGGTCGAACGTCCTCGGGCAGAGCGAGCGGGTGATCCCCGCGACCGAGATCCAGAAGGTCCGCGGATCAATCAAGGTCGGGTCCGTTGTGATTCCGATCAGCGCGACGAATGCACGCCGCGTGCCGACGGGATCGGCGGTCGTCTATGACACCCGCTGGACGGGCGGCAAGGCGACACCGCGCGGGTCGGTCACTCTCACCGTGCGTGATGGGCACATTGCATCGGCGTACGCATCGGGGTCGACGGTCGTCCCGTCGTCAACGACGAAGATCATCCAGGTGCCGCTGAAGTACCGCGCCCTGGCACTGAAGATGAAGCGAGGCCTGCGGGCAACGATCGCGGTGACCGCGACGGATGGCACGTCGGCGGTGCCGCGGACAGTGCGCGAGATGTCGGCCACTCAGGTGCGGGCCGCGGGTGGGCTCACCGCGGGTGCGATCTCGATTCCGCTGACCTCGTTGAACTACCACCGCGCCCCTGGTTCGGGCATTGCGGTGTACGACGCGAACTGGAAGCTGTCGTCCACGCCACGCGGTGCCGCGACACTGGTCATCACCAAAGGTGTGGTGACAGCCAAGCACTCGTCCGGGCGGTCCATCCCCGTCTCGACCGGGTCGACGGTGGTGCAGGTCTCGAAATCGTCGGCACGGGTGGCCCGCACGATCACGATCGGCAGCCGAGTGTCGCTGTCGGTGCGCTACGAGTCGCGCAACAAGGCTGTCCTGACGGAGGCGATCGGACGTGGATCCGAGGTGCTCAAGGCAGGCGCCTACACGTCGGTGTGCAACTGGCAGGCGGACTCGCAGCGGCCACGCACGGCCATCGGCTGGGATCGTGCCGGTCACGTGTGGTTCATGACGACCACCTCGGGCCGCAAGGACCAGTCCTACGGCGCCTACCGCACCGGAGGATCCACTCTGCACGAGGTCGGCGTGTGGATGAAGGGCCTCGGTGCGACCGATGCCGTCGTCCTCGACGGCGGCGGGTCGACAGTGCTCATGATCCCGGGCTCGAAGGGCCCGGTCCGGGTGGATCTGCCGGCGAACTCCTATCGTCGCTGGGTGCCCAACGCCCTGTCCCTCGTGGTGGCGTAGGGGGCGTCGGCGGGCTGGGCGACTCCGGCTAGACTTCGGCCATGCTGGGCGCGGGAAGCCGCGTGTGGCTGCGGTGGGTGTAGCTCAGCTGGCAGAGCACCTGGTTGTGGTCCAGGACGTCGCGGGTTCAAGTCCCGTCACTCACCCCGATCCGATCAATCTTCAGTTCCTAGTGCTCATTTTCGAGAGCCCGGCCAGTCCGCAGGACCGTCTCGATCAGTGCCTCTATGTCCGCATCCGTCGTACGGAAGTTCGCAATGCAGGGACGCAGGACCGTCTGACCATCAATGACGGCGCTTGTGACGTAGACATCGCCGTCCCCCTGCATCCGTCGGGCGAGCTCAGCGTTGTGCACGTCGATCGACCTACGGGCAGGCACATGGCGGAAGGGAACGATCGACAACTGCGGGTCAACCACGAGTTCGAGGTCAGGATGCGCACGCACCCGGTCCGCCAGCGCACGAGCAACGCCAAGGTTGGATTCCAGGGCCTCTCGGAATCCCTCGGCTCCGTGCGCACGGAAAGCCGTCCAGAGCTTCAGCGACCGGAAGGGGCGGGAGTACTCCAGCGTCCGGTCGACCGGGTTTTCTGCGGCATCGACCATGTAGGACGCATCGTGAGCGAAGGTGCGACGAAGTGTATCGGGATCTCGCACGAGGAGGATCCCGCACGCCTTGGGGACATAGAGCCACTTGTGCGCGTCGATCGTCGCAGAGTCAGCCAATTCGATACCGGCAAAGAGATGGCCGGCGCTCTCCGTGGCAGCCGCCGGTAGGCCGTAGGCGCCGTCGACGTGGAACCACACCCCGCGCTGCTGACAGATGGCGGCGATCTGCGCGAGCGGATCGACCGCGCCGGTGAGCGTCGTGCCCGCGGTGGCGACGACCGCGATGGGTACGCGACCTTCCGCAAGATCCGCACCAATCTGGGCATCCAGCGCGATGACGTCCATCCTTCGATGCACATCAATAGGGATGGCACGCACGGACTCCGAGCCGATCCCGAGCAGCTCGGCCGACCGATCGATGCTCGAATGTGCCTCCGCGCTCACATAGAGCGTGCCGCGACCATCCAGCCCCGTGCGACGACTACCGGGCAATGCTCGCTCTCGTGCCACCGCCAGCGCGGTGAGATTGGAGACCATTCCACCGCTGGTCACCACGCCACCAACACGACCGAATCCGACGAACTCACCGACCCACCCGATGGTCTGGTGCTCGACCATCGTCGCCGCGGCTGCAAGGGATGCGAGGTTGACATCGTGCGACGCCGACAGCGCCTCGGCGAGGACACCGACTTCCAGCCCGGAGGAGCCGACGTAGCCGAAGAACCTGGGCCGCGACTGGGCGAGGCTCTCATCGAGGAGTCGCTCGGCTTCCTTGAGCGCGGTGAGCGCACCCACGCCTGCCTGCGGCAATGACTCGGTGAGAAGGCTGAGCGTCGCGTCACTGGGCGGCGGCTGGCCGGGGCGCGCCGAGTCGAAGCCCTCCCACGCCTCGCGGACCAGTGAGAAAGCCAGTTCGAGCGCGGGAATCCGCTCATCTCCCAACGAAAGCGGGGGAACGTCGCCCATGACTGCCTAGAATGCTCTCGGGAGCTGGTGCTTGACGATTTCTCCTCCGCGCATGATCCCGGCATGCCGCATGTGCTCCAAGCCGACCAGCGTCTGCTCGAAGACGACGTTGAGCTTCTCCTGGCTCACGGCAGGGA
>CAZLHZ010000241.1:0-4085 GCA_964559285.1 uncultured Actinomycetes bacterium
TTCGGCGCTGCCACTCACGTAGGCGACGAGGTCTCCAGTGATCGCCTGCTGCGACGTCCCGCTCATGGGGCAGTCCAGGAGTTCAGCGCCAAGCACGGCGGCTGCTGCTGCCAGCTCCTCCTTCTCGGTCACCGACAGGGTGCTTGTCTCGATGATGACGCGATTGGGCAGGCCCTGATCAGCCCACGCTGAACCGGCCCCCAGGATGTCGCGCGCGGCCTGGGCTGAGGGGAGTGAGGTCACGATGATGTCGCATGCCGAGCCCACCTCCGCCAGCGTCGCGGCCTGACCGCCTGCCTCTGCGAAGGCCGCGAGTCGACCGGGGTCGACATCGAAGCCCACCACGTCGTAGCCGGCGCGTAGGAGGTGCGCGGCCATCGCCGACCCCATCGCGCCGATTCCAACGATGCCGACAGGTGCCCCCGGCGTCTCCGTCCTGCGAGCGTCAGTCACGGCTATGCCCGCGGGAGGAAGCCGTCAAGGTCGCGAGTGGACTGGTCACTGCACTCCAGCACGGCGGCATGGCGGCCACCCTCGATCCAGCTCAGTCGGGCGCCGCGGATCGTGGACGCCAGGACGGGAGCGGCATTGACGAAGGCAGGGAGATCATCACGACCGCACATGACGAGAGTCGGTGCCTCAATGCTTGCGACGCGTGATGAGAGGTCGACGACGACGAGTGCAGCGCAGGCGTCGGCGTACCCCTGCGGACTGCTCGCGAGGACCATGTCGCGAGTGAGGGTCCCGGCCGGCCCTCCGGCAGCGATGAAGTTCTGGCTGAACCACAGACTCAGGGTGGGATCGATGATGGCGGCCAAGCCCTCCGCAAGCACGGTCGCGCCCCGTCCCGACAGGTTGCGCGCCACTTCCTCCGGGTAGACCGAGACAGCGTCAGCGATCACCAGATGGTCGACCACGGTCGGATGCTGGATCGCCACGTGCTGGGCGATCAGTCCACCGATGGAGACCCCGACGATGGATGCGGGTCCGTGGCCGAGGGCCGCGATCGCATCGGCAAGCTGATCACCGAGGTCCTCAATGGAGTAGGGACCGGTTGCGGGCGCGGTCCCGCCATGGCCCGGCAGGTTGTAGGTGAGGAGCAGGCGACCGGGCAGATCAAGGAAGTCCCAGTAGCGATGATCCGCCCCCAGCGGGTGGATGAGGACGACGGGGTGACCGGAGCCGCGCTGGTGAAAGGTCAGTGCTGGCAACCCTGCGGAACCGGACACGGTCACTCCCCGATGACCTTGTTGACCCGCGGCATGACCTCGGTCGCCATGAGCTCCATCGAGCGGCGTGCCAGACCCTCGTCGACCCAGTCCAACCCGGCGTAGACGAGTTCACCGAAGGCGCCGACCTCCTCGCGTAGGGCGAGGATCTGCTCGGCAACGGAATCCGGATCTCCGGCGAGGACAAGCCGATCCATGACGTAGTCCAGGGTGATCTCGGAGTCCGGCTGGTCGCGGTGGGTCTTGAAGAGCTCCAGACGGCCGATCTTGCGCATCTTCTTGAGCATCTGCGAGTAGTAGAAGCGATACGGGCTGTTCTCGTCCTTCATCCCGTAGCGCTCGGCATCCTTCGCGTCGTCGGCGACGAACACGGTCCGCGCAACCCGCCAGTCAGCCACCTGCGGAGCGACTCCGACAGATTCCTTGCCTTCGACGTAGTTGGGCCAGTGACTGGCAACCCACTGCGGGAGCAGGAAGTTGGCCGACAGCGGGTGGAAGTCCTTCTGGCCCATGCCGATGACGCCCTTGGAGAAGGGAGCCACGACCGTCCCGACGATCTCAGGACGCGGCTGCTGAAGTGTCTTGGGCAGGATCCCGACGGACAGCTCGTAGTTCAGCGTGTTCTGGGTCGAGATCTTGAACCTGTTGCCCGGGATGTCGATGTCGTAGGGGGGATCGAGCTCCCAGAGCTTGAGGATGACCTCGATGGCCTCGAGGAACAGGTCATTGCGCTTCTCGAAGTCGACACCGAGGACCTCGGCATCAGACGGCAGCGCCCCCGGACTGATGCCGAGGATGAATCGACCCCCACTGAGGTGGTCGAACATCGCGGAGTTCGCTGCCACGAGCACTGGGTGCTGATGGGACAGGTTGGTTGTGCCCGTCCCAAGGCGAATCTGCGTCGTGCTGTGGATCAGGGTGCCGAGGAACAGGAGGCTGTTGGTGATGTTCTCGTGACGATCCGAGATGTGCTCGCCGATGAATGCATCATGGAAGCCCAGGCTGTCAGCGAGGATGACCGCTTCCCGATCCTCGTGGAGGGTCTCCTCCCAGGACTTGTGGAGGGGATGCAGGGGCATCGCGAAGTAGCCGAGTCGCATGGTGACTCCCATCTGATTGCAGGCAAGATCGACGATGCCTATAGTGACGCGATACAGAGCGCAGGTCATTGCCGTTGCGCGTGAATCTTCCGGTCCAGACTGACGGAATGCGTCAATATCGGTGCCGTGAGATGACGGAGATTGCCACGACGTGCACCTCCAACGCCACCTAGTGTTCGTCCATGTCCAGCGCTGCCACCGAGGCGACGGCTCCCTTTGACCCCCAGGCCTTCCGGCATGTCGTGGGTCACCTCATGAGCGGGGTCAGCGTGCTGACGAGGACCTCGAACGACCAGCGCTTTGGCATGACTGCGAGTTCGGTGACCTCGCTGTCCATGGATCCCCCAATGATGCTCATCTGCATCAACAAGTCAGCCCCGACGTCCGCTGCCGTCTCGGCTGCGGGCTGCTTCGCGATCAATGTTCTCGGGCGTGACGGCACTGACCTCGCACGCCAGTTCGCCAGTCCGAGCGACGACAAGTTCCGCGGTGTGGGTCTGCGGTACGGAGTCACGGACGCGCCATTGCTCACCGATGCGCTCGCCCGCATCGAGTGCCGCGTCGTCGAGGAGGTGACAGGGGGAACCCACACGATCTTCCTCGGGCATGTCCTGGCCGCTGATGCCGGCAGCGGGGAACCGCTCGCCTATTTCCGCGGCAGTTTCGGACGCTTCGAGTTCGCGCTCAATGACCAGGCCTATGCGCGAGTGCGAGCACTGGTGATGGAGCGGCAGTTTGCCGCCGACTCCGTGCTCGACCCGGAGCAGGTGGCTGTCACCGTGGGTGCCGATGAGACGGCCGTGTTCTACGCACTCACCCGGCTTTCCTCAGACGGATTGGTACGCCGCGACCCGGAGCGTGGCTACGTCGTCATCCCCTTCGACACGCGCACCTGCGAAGAGGTCTTCGACGCCCGCACAGCGGTTGAGCTCGGAGCCATCACCCTCGGCATCGAATCGGTGGCCCCGGAGACGATTGACCAGTTGCGGAGCCACATCGACGTCATGCACTCGTGCATGAACGGTGAGGAATTCGCGGATTTCGAAGGCTACCTCGATGCCAACTACGCACTACATCGTGGAATCGTCGACCTTGCGGGGAGTCCCACACTGACTGCCTTGTTCGCGACCCTGGCGATCAAGAGCGTCATGATGCGCAGCTTCGGCTCAACCTCGCGAACCTCACGTGCATTCATCGATGCCCAGTCCACTCTCGTGGATGCGATCGGTGGCCGAGACCCTATCTCTGCAGCCACTGCTGCACGGCGCTACGGAGAGATGGCCAAGCAGCGAATGCGCGAGATCGTCAGTGAGCACGGAGGCATGCTCTAGGCAGTCAGCCGATCAAGGACCCACGGGAGGAATGATGAAGATCAGTCGCACTCGAAAGCTTCATCGAGTTGATCTTGAGGTCACCGAGATCTCCTACGGAGGGGCTCCGACCGGAAACCGGTTCACGGTCATGCCGGAGAGTACCGCGCAGGACCTTCTCGCCGACGCATGGAATTCCGGCGTCCGCTACTTCGACACGGCGCCGATGTACGGCAATGGACTCAGTGAGCACCGGATGGGTCACTTCCTGCTCGGCCACGAGCGCAATGACTACGTCCTGTCCACGAAGGTGGGACGCACCTTGATCCCGGCTGCCCGTGGCACCTTCGACTCCGGCCCGTGGTTCAACCCGCCTCCTATGCGCGCCGACTTCGACTATTCGTTCGATGCCGCCTGCCGGCAGGTGCTCGAGAGCCTGCGTCGGA
>CAZLHZ010000242.1:0-4084 GCA_964559285.1 uncultured Actinomycetes bacterium
TCCTCGATGATCAGTCGTGGGCGAATGCGGGGCTTCTCGCAGCCCTCATCACCGCAAGCGCCCTGTGGACAACCCTCGCCTGGACCGCGCTGGCGCGCGGACTGCCGACAGCGCCTGCACGCCCGGTGCCACCGGAGATCGCGCGCACCTACGCGCTGGTGGCGGGCGCGCTCGTCGGCACCGCGGGCATACTCGGCCTGGCCCTGCTCCCACCTCGCGCGGGGGCCTGGGTGATCCTCACGCTGACGGTCGTGCTGCGCCCCTCTGTGGCCGCGACCCGTGACCGGGCGCTGCATCGCGTGGGCGGGACCTCGCTCGGCGTGGCCGTGGCGGCCGTCATCGCGTGGCTCATCCCGTGGCCGACAGTGATCATCGTGCTGGCGGAGATCCTGCTCGTCGTCGCTCTCGTCGTGCGACTCGATGGCCGCATTCCCTACTGGGTCTACGCCGGCACGGTCGCGCAGGTCGTCATCCTGTCCGATCCGGTGCACGCCGCATCGACCATCCAGCAGCGGCTGGAGGCCACGCTGCACGCCGGTGCGATGGCGATGCTCGCCGCGGTCGCGGTCGACTCGTGGCTGAGCCGGCGTCACGCTGTCCGTGAGGATGTCCCATCGGCGCCCCTGGCGTAGGCCGCTAGTTCCAGTGCTCGAAGGGGTCAGTGATCGCCTCCCCGTTGAGGGCAGCGGCCACATGCAGGGGCAGGCTTGCCGGGAAGAACCGGGTGAAGTCGGCCGCGCCGAGAATCTCGTCCACCGTCCACCATCGCGCCGCCCCGAGTTCGTCGATCTCTCCCGGCACCCGTCCGTCGGGCACAATTCCCGGGGTCGACTCCGTCAATCGCGCCACCACGATGTGCTCATGCTGCAGGGTGCGCACGAACCGGCGCACATACGTGACCGAGCGCGTCCATATCACCGGCTCGATGATGGCGGGGGTGAGAACCAGTCCGGTCTCCTCGCGGGTCTCGCGGATCGCGGTCTGCACGATGGATTCGCCCGGCTCCATTCCGCCTCCGGGCAGCTCCCACCAATGCCCCACCTCGGGCATGACGGGGTCCCGGGTGTCGATGAGCAGGATGCGCCCGGTCGCGTCGACCAGGAGGACGCGCACGCTCGTGCGCTCCCTGTCGTAGTCGGGCCAGGTGGTGACCGTGTGGGTCACGACTCCTCGTGGGGCAGGTCATCCCCGACGCGAACGGTGATGCATTCGCCGGTGACCCGTGTGATGGCTGACTCCAGTGCCGAGGTGAAACGTGGACGCCGGTCCCGTTCGAATCCATGCGGGTTGACGAACTTGGTCACGTCGGAGAAGTCCAGCGTGAGCACATCAGACTCGAGGCTGGCCAGTCGACCGTCGAAGAGCGCCAGCCAGGCGATTCGATCATGGGCTTCGAGATCGTCGAGGACCTCGTTCCAGCGGGCCTTGAGCTGCGCCAGCTCCATGTCAGCCCGCGCGTTCGTGACCGGTCACGCCAGCACTCAGGCGAGGACGAGCAGCAGGGTGCCAATGAGAAGCAGAGGGATCCCCACCCAGCACATCATGACGCCGATGGCAGCAACGCGCAGGGGAGCGCGCACCTCCGACACAGCGAGGTGTCGCGCCTCCGTGAACACCGTGCGGAAGGGCGTGGCCTCCTGCGCGGGATCACCGCTGGGGTCCCGCTGCGCCCAGTAGGCGCGCTCATTGGTCATCCCGAGTTCGGCGAAGACGATGCCGAAGAGCAGGAGAACGCCGCCGAAGGCGGTGAGGATGAGTGGTCCCAGAGACATGGGGCTACCTTAGCTGCGTGGCCGATCGCGTCGAGGTGGAGGTCGCGGGCCGAGTGGTGTCCATCTCCTCACCCGATCGCATGATGCTCCCGGGTGTGACAAAGCTCGAGCTCGCTCGCTACTACGCGGCCGTGGCGCCGACGATGATCACGGTGCTGCAGGATCGACCGACAACGCTGGAGCGCTGGCCCGACGGGATTCACGAGGGTGCAGAGTCCTTTTACGGCAAACATGCGCCCAAGGGCATGCCGGAGTGGGTGCACACCGCGCGGGTCACGTTCCCGAGTGGCCGGACGGGCCAGCAGGTCTGCCCGACCGAACCCGCGTTCATCGTGTGGGCGGCCAACCTGTCGACGCTCACCTTCCATCCGTGGGCGGTGCGGGCGGCTGATCCGAACCATCCCGATGAGCTCCGGCTCGACTTCGATCCGCAGCCGGGCACGGGGTACGCCGATGCCGTGACGGCCGCGCTCACGGCTCGTGACCTGCTCGCCGAGCACCGGGTCACGGCGTACGCCAAGTCCAGCGGTGGGCGCGGGGTGCACGTATTCGCACGCATCCGACCCCAGTGGGACTTCATCGAGATGCGGCATGCGGCGATTGCCGTGGGCCGCGAACTCGAGCGCCGACTGCCGGGGCGGGTGACGACGGCGTGGTGGAAGGAGCAGCGCGGGGAGCAGGTGTTTGTGGACTTCAACCAGAACGCCCGCGACCGCACCATCGCGTCGGCGTGGAGTGTGCGGGCCCGACCCGGGGCGATGGTCTCGACTCCGGTGGAGTGGGAGGAGCTCGCATCGACGGATCCGGCCGCCCTCACGATCCGCTCGGTGCCGGAGCGGCTGAGCGAGCGGGGCAACCCATGGGCTCACATGGACCAGACCGCGCACGACCTCACTCCGCTGCTGGAGATGTGGCAGGCCGATGTCGACCGCGGACTCCCGGAGCTCAACTATCCGCCGGACTATCCGAAGATGCCGGGAGAGCCGCCGCGGGTGCAGCCCAGTCGCGCCCGTCGTGCGTAGAGCCAGCACGCGCGAGCGGCACCGCGCGGCGACAGCTGCTCACCAGACAGCCGCGCAGTGGACTCTCGCGCAGCAGACGGTCGCTCAGTAGCGGTACATCTGCACCTGGGTGCCACCGGCCTGCTCCACCGCAAGACGGGAGCGGTGCGCGACCAGTTGACAGGCGAGCAGCACGAAGATGCTCACGACGATGCCACCGGCCGCGGTGATGATGAGCCCGTAGTCGTAGCCATCAATGGCATAGCGCACGCCTGTGACCGGATCGGCGCACTGGCGATAGGGCTGCCCCGTGGCCGGGATGCGCTGCAGGGCCTCACTGGTCCACCCGGGCGGGCAGGTGAGGGTGAGGCTGCGATAGACCAGCCAGCCGCAGTAGGCCCACGCGGCGACGGCGACCAGCCACGCGAACACCATGAACGCCGTGGCGACCCGCAGCACCCGGTATCCCATGACCACTCCCTGCTCCCGTGACACCCGCGGTTGCGCGGTGTCGCCCTAGTGTGCCGTCCACCTCTGTCGACCGTGGGCGCGACCCGCATATCCGAGAGCCGGTCAGCCGAGAATCTCCGCGAGGCCAATGTGCTCTGGACGGTCGAGCTGGGCGTAGGTGCACGAGGTCGCGCTGCGGTCCGGCCGCCAGCGCAGGAACCGGGCCACATGCCGCAGCCGGTCCCCTTCCATCTGGTCGTAGCCCACCTCGGCCACCAGTTCGGGTCGCAGGGCGACGAAGGTCGCGGTCCGGCCTCGGTTCCACCGGTTCTCCGCCCCAGGCACGCGAGTCCCGGCGGCGGCATCCCGCCACGGATGCGGCTCGCCCTCGGGTACGGCGTACGCCGCCAGCTCGACCGCGAGTTCCGCCCGGCGCGCGGCGGTGAACGCGGACGCGACCCCGATGTGGTGGAGCACGCCCCGGTCATCGTGGAGGCCGAGCAGGAGTGAGCCGACGATCGGTGCCCCCTCGGCTCCCGGATCCTTGTGTGCCCGCCAACCCGCGACGACGACGTCCGCGGTACGCGCATGCTTGACCTTGAGCAGGCTGCGCTTGCCGGGGGTGTAGACGCCGGCGAGCGGCTTGGCGATGAGCCCGTCCAATCCGGCCCCCTCGAACCGGGTGAACCAGTCGCGAGCCTCGGCGGGCTCCCGGGTCTGTGGACTGAGGTGGAAGGGCGGGCTCAGGGCCAGGGCTGCCAGGGCGGCGCGGCGCGCCTTGAAGGGCTCGTCCATGAGCCGGTGACCATCGAGCGCGAGCAGGTCGAAGGCGATGACGGTCGCGGGGATCTCGGCGGCGAG
>CAZLHZ010000243.1:0-4079 GCA_964559285.1 uncultured Actinomycetes bacterium
GCAGATTTGCGCGGCATGTCCATGTCGATTAAAAACGCCAACGACGGCATTTCAATGATGCAGACCGCCGAGGGCGCGCTGGGTGAAATTACCAATATGCTACAGCGTATGCGTGAACTGTCGGTACAGGCTGCCACGGGCAGCATGACGGCTGATAACCGCAAGGCTCTGCAAAAAGAGATGGATCAGCTGGTCGCCGAAATTGACAACGTCTCAAAGACCACTAACTTCAACGGCATCAAGCTGCTAGACGGTACCGCCAAAGACGTCAAGATTCAGACGAACGTCAAAGAGAACGACCAGGTTGGTGTCAGCATCAGCTCAGCATCGAGCAAGGCGCTGGGCCTGCAGGGTTTTCGCGTTGAAGGCGAGCTTACGACGGGGCGCGTCGGCGACTCTTCTGGCGTTACTTACAACGCAGTGCTGATCAATGGCTTCAGCTTTGCCACGTCAGATCAAGGAAGCGGCGGCACGACTGCGGCCGAGCTTGCTACTGCAATCAATACCAACGTGGGCGAACACCGAGTTAAGGCCTCTGCCTACAACACCTTCAAGGGCGCCGCTCCAACCGCCACGACGTTTGACTCGACTGCGGTGACCATTAACGGTAACAGTGTGGCTGCAGCCGGGAGTGTCGAGGAGTTGGTTGCGAACATCAATCGCGACGTCGCTGGCGTTACCGCAGTGTTGGGTTCAGACGGAACGATTGAGCTTTCGAACACGACTGGGAATAACATTGAAATCAGTGCTGGTGCGACGGCGGGTCTTGCGGTTGGTACGTACACCGGCTTCCTAGCCCTTGAGCACCTAGATGGTGAGGACATCACTATCAAGGCCAACCGTCAGTCAAACGGTTACTCAACCGACGTGGGCAGCGTAGCCGATATCAAGACGTTTGGCGCTAATGAATCGACTAACGGAACCAGCTTTGGTGGCACTTCGGTCGATACAAACAACATAGCCGCAGACGACGATCTTCGTATCAACGGTGTTCGAGTCGGCTCCACTCAAAGTAGTTCCGCTCTGGCCAAGGCTTCGGCGATTAACGAAATCTCGGGTCAAACTGGGGTTACCGCTGACGCCCAGACGGATGCCAAAGTGACCATTGACATGGCGATGGTCACGGCTGCCACGGCCGTTGCAATCAACGGCAAGTCCCTCGACTTCACGACGAGCGTAGGCGGGAGTCAGGCCTCTACGATGGCCGACGTAGTCTCCACGATCAATGCCGCAGGAATCAATGGCGTTGTGGCGAGTACGGATAGTGATGGCAACCTGCTTCTGGTTTCAGATGGCGGGGCAGACATTACTGTGTCGGATGATGGCGGAACTTTCTTCACGGACATCGTCTCTGTACAGGGCGACAGCGCGGTCACCGGCGCGGACATCACTGATCCGACGGTCGGCGCGACAATTAAGGGGCGAATCATCCTGTCGTCGGATACCGGTGCGGAAATTCGTATCGAATCCAAGTCCCTGGCTGAGGGAGACCGCACGGCGGCGCTGAGTTTGGTGGGTCTCGCGGCCCAGGGTGGTGACGATACGTTGGTTGGAGGCGAACTTTCGATTCGCACTCAGGAGGCGGCGGGCAGGGCGATCACGGCCATCGATCAGGCAATTGACGATGTCGCTATGGAGCGTGCCAACCTGGGGGCCTTCCAGAATCGCCTGACAGCTGCGGTGGACAATTTGAGTTCAACGAGGACTAACTTGTCTGAGTCTCAGAGCCGAATTCTGGATGCTGACTACGCGCAGGCCACTACGGAATTGGCGCGTACTCAGATCATCCAGCAGGCAGCCACGGCGATGTTGGCCCAGGCTAACCAACAACCGCAGTCGGTACTGGCCCTGTTGCAGTAGGCATTAATCGATGGGTGACGCCCAGGGTAAGGGCGCTTAGACAAAGCCGGGCGATCGCCCGGCTTTGTCGTTTCTGGCACGAATCTCGCTTAGCTCTGGCGTCGGCTGTCGCTTCCTCGTCAGCTATTGGAGATCTTCTTATGCCGGTGGCTAAGCATCGTAGGAAAAAGACCGCCCGCGCTGTTGATGGGACTCAGTCCCGCTCGGCGGGCGCTCAAATCGTGTCTGGTCCGTCGACATGGCACGCGGCCGAGGTTCTGGCACGTCTGCAGGATGGCGAGGTAGATGAAGCGCTCGTCCGCGCTGCACAGCGTATACAGGGACACCCCGAGGACGTTGAGGCGCTTCATATTGCGGGTGTTGCGGCTACTCGGTTGGGACAGTTCACTGAGGCCATTCGCTATCTTCGGACGGCGCATGAAGTGTGTCCTGGCGATCCCTCTATTCTCATCAATCTGGGTCGTGCGCATTCGCAGGTTGGGGACTTGCAAGCGGCTCGTGAGAGTTACCGCGCAGCGACTCAATTAGATCCGAGTAACGCGAACGCCTTCTTTAATTTGGGGAATATTTTTTCTCGGCAGGAGGCGTTCTACGCTGCACTCGAAGCGTATGAGTCCGCCCTTCGCCTGTCGCCGCAGAAGCGTGCTGATCTATACAACAACTACGGTTATGCCCTGGCATCGCTATCCCGTCACAAAGAGGCAGTGCAGGCCTACAAGCAGGCGATTGCCATTGACCCTGAATTTGCCGACGCCTATAACAACTTGGGCGTTTCCCAGATTTATCTGCGTGACGCGTTGCCCGCTCTACAAAGCTTTGAGCTGGCAAAGGGTCTGGGTGGCCGGTTATCTGACTCGACTGTGAATCGAGCGGGCGCGCTCTTTGAGCTTGACCAGCTGGATGAAGCCCTGCTCAGCACCGAACGAGCGCTTGCTATCGATCGCGATGACGCAGAAGCCTGGCGGATTCGTGGCATTTGTCTCGCCGCACAGTGTGAAGATCGTCTGGCGCTTGAGGCACTGGATAGGGCAGTGGCACTTGATCCGCAAAGCGGTAACGCGCAGTTTTCTCGGGCTATTCATCGCTTGCGTCTGGGTGATTTCAAGGGCGGCTGGCACGACTACGAGGCTCGGTGGAGTTCGTCGTTTATGAGCCGGTCTCGCCGAAAATTTGTGCAGCCTCAGTGGGATGGGTCTTCGAATTTACGTGGTAAAAGGATTTTGTTGCACGAAGAGCAAGGCTTTGGGGACACGCTACAGTTTGTTCGTTTCGCCCGTTTCTTCCAGTCTTTAGGCGCGACGTTGATTCTTGAGGTTCAGCCCGCCTTGTTCTCTTTACTTTCTCGAAGCCCTCTCGGATTCGACCGGATCGTCCGCTGGGGTGACCCCCTGCCGGACTTTGATTTCCATATCTCCTTGTTGAGTTGTCCGCAGGCCTTCGGGCTTGAGCTTCAGTCTATTCCGGCTCAGGTTCCGTATCTCTGCGTCGATGAAGAGCGGGTCGCCCGCTGGCGGCAGCGCTTGGGTCAAAGCCCCGCAGGCTTGGTAGGTCTGGTGTGCAGCGGCAGTCGTACTCATCGCGAAGACCGGCATCGCAGCTTGCCGCTTGAAGAACTGCTGTCGGTGATGCCCCGCGGACCGCG
This sequence comes from uncultured Actinomycetes bacterium, assembly GCA_964559285.1. Taxonomy (GTDB): domain Bacteria; phylum Actinomycetota; class Actinomycetes; order S36-B12; family S36-B12; genus CAZLHZ01. The sequence goes on from CAZLHZ010000243.1 coordinate 3,503, forward strand.
CTATGTAATGCTGCAGGCTGATATCCGTTCCGACGATCGCCGTGCATTGGCACTGCGTCCTGACGTAGTGAGCTTTGCCGAGCATTTGACTGACTTTGACGAGACGGCAGCGCTCTGCAGTCTGACGGATACGGTCGTGACTGTCGATACCAGTGTGGCGCATCTGGCGGGCGCACTGAACCGACCGGTTCATGTGCTGCTTCCGTTCAATGCCGACTTTCGGTGGCTACGGAATCGAGTTGACAGCCCGTGGTACCCAAGCATGAGGCTTTATCGTCAACAGGCGATGGGGCGATGGCTTGAGCCGCTCGCCGCGATCGAGGCAATGTTGTCCGCCGAACTGAAACCGACCCATCCAAATCGCTTGATCGAGCATGCTGATTGTGAGGTATGACTATGCAAACCCTATCCGAGCCCCTTTTGTTTGAACCCATCATTTTGGGTGATAGTCCGTCCATGGTGGCCCAACAGTCGATAACGGGTCCAGCACTGGGCCAGTCGCAGGCACTCTTCGCCCGAGCGCTGACATTAATCGACGATCAGCCGCATGAAGCCTTGCAGCTTCTTGATCGGGCCG
>CAZLHZ010000244.1:0-4043 GCA_964559285.1 uncultured Actinomycetes bacterium
GCTGCCCGCGCGCGGCCCGCGCCAGTGTCGATGCGACCTACTGGCCGATCGCCCTGGCCGCCGGGGTAGAACTGCGCACGCAGTGCACCGTCCTGCGCGTCACCAGTGAGCCGCAGCGCGTCACCGGCGTCGACTACGTCGACGCCACCGGAGCCGTCGTCCACCAGCCGGCCGCCGAGGTGGTGCTCGCCGCCAACGGGATGGGCACCGCGCGCCTGCTCCTGCTGAGCGCGGCCGACTGGTGCCCGACCGGTCTGGCCAACTCCTCCGACCAGGTGGGACGCAACCTCATGCACCACCCGACCGGGCTCGTGACCGGGGTCTTCGACGAGCCGCTCGCGGGCTACGCCGGGCCCTTCGCGGTGAGCATCTTCAGCCAGGAGTTCTACGAGACCGACCTGTCGCGCGGGTTCGCCCGCGGCTACCAGGCTCAGACGATCCGCAGCGACGGGCCCCTCGGAACGGCGAACGGCGGCTACACCCGACCGGTCGCCTGGGGCCTGGGGCACCACGATGACTTCGACCGGCAGTTCGGCCGCACGGCGAGCATCACCGTGACCACGGAGGACCTGCCGGATCCGGACAATCGGGTCACCCTCTCCCCCACCCTCGTCGATCGCTGGGGGCTGCCCGCACCGCGGATCCGCTACCGCGTCGAGGAGCGCTGCCGGGAGACGATCCGCTTCGGGATCGCCCGCAACTCCGAGGTGCTCCGCGCGGCCGGGGCCACCGACATCATCGCCCACGAGCTCGTCGAGTCGGCCGGCTTCCACCTGCTCGGCACCGCCCGGATGGGGGCCGACCCGCGCGACAGTGTCGTCAATGCGGACGGCCGCGCCCACGACCTCACCAACCTGTGGGTGGTCGACGGCTCGGTCTTCGTCACCGCGGGCGCACTCAATCCGACCTCGACCATCCAGGCCCTCGCCCTGCGCACCGCCGATGCCATGCTCGGCCGCCCCCTGCTGGAGGTGCCGGCCGGCCTCGAGCGCACGACCACCGGGTCGCCAGCGCACCGACCGGAGGGCTCGCGATGACCACCACTCCACATAACCCCACTCCGATGACCCCCACCCCCACACACGGCACCCCGGCCCTCATCGCCCTGCTCGACGGGATCATCCCCCCGCGCCCCGGCACCGACAGCTCCCCCGACCTGCCCGGCGCGGGTGGACTCGGACTGGCCCCGGCGGTCCTCGCCGATGCCGCCGCCTCCCAGCGACAAGCCGACCTCAACGAGGTCCTCTCCCAGCTGCCCGCGGACATCACCGGCCTCGACCCCCTCGCACGCGACACGGTCCTGCGCACGATCGCCGACGCCCACCCGCGACCCTTCGCCTCGGTCATCAACATGGCCTACACGGCCTACTACACCGATCCGCGAGTGCTCCACGCCCTCCAGGCCCGCACCGGCTATCAGGCAACCCCGCCGCAGCCCGGCGGCTACGACCTCGACGCATTCGACCCGGCCCTGCTCGACCGGGTGCGCACCCGGCCACCGCTGTGGCGCCGGGCATGAGCACCGGACACTGATCCACCACTGCATCGGCGTACGACGTCACCAGGAGGACATCATCATGAACCGTCACGAGGGCAAGGGAGTCGTCGTCACCGGCGGCGCCAAGGGCATCGGTCGCGGGATCGCCGAGCGGTTCGCCCGCGAGGGTGCGGTCGTCGTCGTCGCCGACGTCGACCGCGCAGCCGGCGAGGAGGCGGTGCGCGCCTGCGGCGACCGGGCCGTGTTCTGCCAGGCGGATGTGCGCGAGGAGGCGGACCTGCGCGCCGCGGTCGATCTCGCGGTCGAGCGCGCCGGATCGCTCGACGTCATGGTGAACAACGCGGGGGTCATCGCGGTGTCCCCCCTCGTCCAGACCGGCGCGGAGGACTGGCGGCGGATCCTCGACATCAACGTCGTCGGCATCGCCCTGGGCTCCAAGGTCGCGGCCGAGCGGATGATCGCCCAGGGCCGCGGGGGCTCGATCGTCAATGCCTCCTCCGGCGGCGGACGCCACGGGGTGCCGAACTTCTCGCAGTACTGCGCGACGAAGGCGGCCGTCATCATGATGAGCCAGTCCTTCGCGGTGGAGCTGGCCCCGCACCGGATCCGGGTGAACTGCTACACCCCCGGCCACATCATGACCCCGCTGTGGGAGGACATCGTCGCGGGCATCGGCACGACGCTCGGCCGGTCGCGGGAGGAGACCCTCGAGATGTTCCTGTCGACTGTGCCCGCCGGGCGCTTCGGCACCCCGGAGGATGTCGCGGCCAGCGTCTCGTGGCTGTGCACGGAGGATGCGTCCTACATGAGCGGCCAGTGCCTGGCCATGAACGGCGCCGAACTTCCCTGGTGAGAACGTCTTGCGCTGTAAAGATCGGACACTTATCGTTCCGGCATCACCAATCGGTCGGACATCTCCATCCCGCCTGCACTCACCTGAAGGGAGACGGTCGTGAAGCCGCTTGAGGGCATCCGCATCATCTCCCTTGAGCAGTACGGCGCCGGCCCCTACGCCATGGTCCACCTCGCGGATCTTGGCGCCGAGGTCATCAAGATCGAGGATCCGTCGGTCGGCGGCGATGTCGGCCGCACCGTGCCGCCCTACGCCTCCGGCGACACCTCCCTGTTCTTCGAGACCTTCAACCGCAACAAGAAGAGCGTCCTGCTCGACATCGCCGACCCCGCGGGTCGCGCCGTGTTCGAGGACCTCGTGCGGGCCAGCCAGGTCGTCTTCTCCAACCTGCGCGGCGACGTGGCCGAGAAGATCGGGATCACCTACGACCAGCTCAAGCACCTCAACCCGGCGATCGTGTGCTGCGCCCTCAGCGGCTACGGCCGCATCGGACCGCGGGCGAAGGATCCCGGCTACGACTACATGCTCCAGGCCCTGTGCGGCTGGATGTCCCTCACCGGCGAGCCGGACGGTCCGCCGACGAAGTCCGGGCTCTCCCTCGTCGACTACTCCGGCGGCATCGCGGCCGCCCTCGCGGTCGTCGCCGCCGTGCGCCATGCCGAGCGCACCGGCGAAGGGGCCGACATCGACATGAGCCTCTACGACACCGCTATCGGGCTGCTCAACTACATCGCCACCTGGCAGTTGAGCGGGGGCTACGAGCACAGCGCGCACCCCTCGCTCGTGCCCTTCCAGGCCTTCGAGGCCTCCGACGGCTGGTTCGTCGTGGGCTGCGCGAAGGAGAAGTTCTGGGTCCGCATGGCCGAGGCGATGGGCCGCCCCGACCTCGCCACCGATCCGCGCTTCACCGGCTTCGCCACCCGCGGCGCCCACCGCGACGAACTCCTCGCCATCCTCGAGCCGATCCTGCGGGCGCAGCCCATCTCGCACTGGATCCCGACCTTCCGCGCCGCGGGTGTGCCCTGCGGCGAGGTCAAGGATGTCGGTGCCGCCCTCGCCGACCCGCACACGATCGCCCGCGGGCTCATCGTCGAGACCCATTCCGACGACCTCGGCACGGTGCGCTCCGTCGCCTCCCCCGTGCGCGTGGGCGAGCGTGACATGGACCACCGGCGCGCACCCACCCCGGGTGAGCACACCGACGAGGTCCTGCACGACATCCTCGGCTACACCGCGGATCGCATCGATCAGCTCCGGGCCTCCACGGCCTTCGGCGCCGGATCGCTCGGCGCCACCGACCCAGACCAGCGCGACTGAGCACGCCACAACGAGAGCGGAGCAGTCATGGACTTCGAATTCACCGAGGAGCAGCGGGACTTCCAGCGGACGATCCGCACCTTCGTGGAGAAGGAGATCACCCCGGTCGCCAGCGAGTGGGAGCGACAGGGCCGCTACCCGACGGAGATCGTCGACAAGCTCAAGGACATGGGCCTGTTCGGCATGACGATCCCGGAGGAGTACGGCGGCCTCGACCTCGACGCCGTGTCCTTCGCCATCGTGTTCGAGGAGCTCGCGCGCGGCTGGATGGGCGTCGCGGGCACCCTCGGCAGCCACTCGCTCTCCTGCCTCATGATCGCCCGCCACGGCACACCGGAGCAGAAGGAGCGCTACCTGCCCGACCTGGCCACCGGC
>CAZLHZ010000245.1:0-4009 GCA_964559285.1 uncultured Actinomycetes bacterium
AGACGAACGAGCTTCTCTTATCAATCGGGCGCGATCAAGTCCAAGGCTGAACGATGCGTGGTAGCTCAACGCGACACCGAGTTTTGCTTGCGTTTCCGCCCACTGTTCCGGGAGTTCTTCGCGTGTGTACACATTCAAAACGAGCCGAAAGGCATCGACCGACTCCATGATCGACCGCTTCCGAGAAGATTCTTCGCTAACCTTCGCAAGGTCTTTCAACGATACGCCGAGGTTGCTTTGCGACCTAGCCCATTCCATCGGAAACGCATCGCGGGTGTATACCTTCAACGCGAGTCGGTGTGCCGCAACCGCTTCCGCGAACAATCGCGCACGATGAGGGCCCTCGTAGACCGAAGCTTGTTCTGAGAGCACGACACCGAGGTTGCTCTGCGTTCTTGCCCACTCCTCAGGCAGTACCTCGCGCGTGTATACCTCGAGGGCAAGGCGGTACGCCACAACGGCTTCTTCAAGTAGTCGCTCGTTGTCGCGACCATCGCTCGCGTCTGCTTGATTGCGTAATGCGACGCCGATGTTGTTCTGCGCGAGCGCCCAATTTTGGGGCAAAAACTCGCGTGTGAAGACCTCCAAGCTACGCCGATACGCCGCGACGGACTCGCCAAGCAACCGCCCCCGATCGGGTCCTTGACTCGCCATAGCTTGGTTTCTCAACGCTCGTCCAAGCTTGTTCAGCCCCACCGCCCAATTCTGAGGAGACGCCTCGCGTGTGTGTATCTCCAGCGCGAGGCGATACGCCGCGACCGCTTCCCCGAACAAACGTGTCCGATCAGGCCCGCTAGAGCACAAAGCATGCTCACTCAACGCAGTCCCAATGCAACTCTGCGTATGTGCCCAATCCTGCGGCAGAGTCTCACGGGTAAATACGTATAAGGCACTTTGGTGCACCGAGGCTGCTTCTTCAAATAATTGGGCTCGAGCTTTTCCGTCGCTAGAAACAGCTTGAGCGATCAACGCCACACCAATCTCGTTTTGCATTCTTGCCCACTCGTGCGGAAATGCTTCGCGGGTCAACACTTCAGCGGCACGGTGGAACGCTCCTACCCCCTCCCCCAACAATCGACTACGTTCGGGCTCTTCGGCCGACCGAGATTGGTCAATGAAGACGACACCAAGGCTCCATTGCGTCTTTGCCCAATCCTCCGGCATCGCTTCGCGGGTTCGGATCTCCAACGCCAAGCGAAGCGCCACAAGCGCTTCGTCTAACAATCGAACGCAATCCTGTCCATTGCTGGCTTTTGCTTGCCCGTGTAGAGCGCACCCAAGATTGTGCTGCAACCTCGCCCTATCCCTCGGCGCAAGTTCCTTCGCACACACATCCAACACTTCTCGGAAGCACCCGACACCACGTGCGTGGCGCGAGTTGATCGCATCTCGTTCAGAAACCCTTGCCCAATTCGAGCACGCAACCCCCAACTCTTCTTGGGCATACACCCAAGCCTCAACTGATTCGATGCGGTTTATCAACGCGAGCGCTTGCTCGAACTCGGAGACGGCTTCTTCGTACTTGGAGGATGACGAGAGGGCGCGCCCTCTGAGCAGCCGAGCATCGATTTCCTGCTTTTTTGCAGATTCCGACTCGAGCTGCGCCTGCAACCTGGATTCCTCTGCAGCAAGTCGCTTTTTCTTCGCCGCTTCCGCTGCAACTCCCGCGTTCTCCGCAGCGAGTGCGTAATTCTGCTTGGCAAATGCCGCCAATGCCTTATCGACGTAATCGGCCGAGGGATTCTCATCAACGTAAGCCACGAAGCTTGAGATCTTGATCCGGACTTCGGCCGAAGGGACTCCCTTCGATTGAGCAATTGAATCGATGGCCCGTTCGAACAGCTGCTTCGGCGTGAGCTTCAACTCCGTCAGATCGGACTGCAACTGTGTTTGGCGTGTCGCCACGAGGTTCAGCACGTCGCGCTGCTGGGCGAGTTCACGAGCGAGCGCTTCCCGCCGGGTAGTTTCTATTAGGAGTTTCTGTTCTTGTGCGTCCGAATCATTCTTCAGACGCCAAAGACTCCCACCGGCGAGGATGATCAAAAATCCGCCGGCGATCGCAAATGTGCGAAGAACTCGCTGCTGGCGGTGGACCCGCTCGACGAGTTCCTGAACCCTTGCCTGCAACGCATGGAGTCGCACGTTCAGTTCGTCGGTCGATTGGACGACCTCGTACTTCGCGTCGCCGGCGACCAACTGCGCGCGGTGGCGCCGTTGAAGTGCTTGGAGTTCGGACGGTTCGTCCTCCGTGCCGTCCGTAGTTGGATCGTAGGGGAACTCCTCCCCGCAGATGAACACGTAGATCGGTTTTCCGAGCTCCTTGGCGACGTCGTATTCGAGTTGGGTGTAGCTTCTCCGAGCCTCGCCGGTTCGAAAATGGATGGGCTCGCTGCCGTAGGCGTCTCCAACGATGTGGACGACGGCACGGCAGGCGGCAATGCTCTTCCTCAGGACCTCACGGGTTGCGACGACATCATCGGGAAGAGTCGTGTGCTCGACCGGCGTGCATCCCAACGTGAGCAGCACATCCTTGGCGATCCGTCGACAGGTCGTGAGACCACGGTTGGTGGCGCTGAGGAAAACCTTGGGGGCGAGGTCGGTGACCATGACCCGAGTACGCTAACCCGTAGAGCAGTTGTTCGTCGCGCCAAGAAAAGAGCCCCGCATCCGCCTCGCGTGCCAAGGCGCATCGCGAGGCACTTTGCGAAGTACCAATTGGACGTTACGGACGTCGTCGGTTGCGACCTGCTCAAGGGCACCGCGTATCGAGCGAAACAACTCCCTCTACTCGAAAACGAAATGAACTACTTCGGTTCTCCGGTACGTACGTCATCGGATCCATGCTCAACCTCAGTCGCATGATTCGGTCACGTCGACGGTAGTTCTCCATAGCCGATGAGACGGGCCCGTTACTGATGCACCCCCACGCTCATGCCACCTGCGCGCGGCACGACACCAGTCCAATCAACGCCTTATCTCTCCCCAAATTCGCTCCGGCGGCCCGCCCCGTCTCCGGCGGCGCCGCGCTCACCCGCTCGGGCCTCCGGAAACGAAGGGAATCGAAGTCAAATCCAACGGATTGGTCCGACCGCGCGTCGAGGCTAAATTTCGTCGATGGCGCAAAACGTCAAAATCACCAGAACAACGTTACCGAAGCCCCGCAAGATCCTGCGCGTCGGTGTCGTCGGCCACGTGGAGCTCCCCGCCTCGACCGAGAGTTGGCTGAAGTCCGTTCTGCTCGACGTTTTGCAAGAACTAAAACGCATCGGATCCGAGTGCTTCGAATCTCCGACGGCCCGTCGCCTCTATCAAGGCTCCGCGGAGTTTCGGTTCATTTCGAACCGGGCTCCGGGAACGGACCAGATCGCCGACGCAGCGGCTGACGCTCTGGGATACGAGACGTATTCGATTCTTCCTGTACCGACGGACGCTGAAGACACGCCCAACGACCCAAACGAGAGACTCCATCTTCAATCTCCGGCAAGGGAGACTAACGAACACGAGCGTCGCCATCGGCAACTCGAACTTCCGCATCTCTCCAATTCATTGCAAGAGCGCCTCGATGATCGCTACGCGCTTGCGTCACGGATCCTCGTCGACCACGTCGATTTGATCATCGCCGTATGGAACGGTCCGAATGCCGAGTTTTCTTCGGAGCAGGGTGGAAAGTCGACGACGTTGACGGCGACTGCCATTCTCCACGCTCGGTCGAGAAACGTTCCGGTCGTTTGGATCAATCCTCGATCGACGGAGATTGAACAACTTCCTCCACGATTTAGGGGCGCTATCGTAGGGGCAACCAATTGGCCCCACGTCGATTCGGAGGAACGCTCGCGATTGCGCCTTGAATATCTCGACGAATTGAAGGACGTCGTTCGATCGTTCATCGATCCCTATCATATGGTGGCCGCGGGGGGCTGCACGGTCCCTCAAAGATCAGTTGGATTCGTGGGAATCTGCAAATCGTTGTTCCATCAACTCCGTGGGGTCACCCGCGCGGACGTTCAAT
>CAZLHZ010000246.1:0-1618 GCA_964559285.1 uncultured Actinomycetes bacterium
GATGACAGCGTGACGAAAGAGGATGTCCTTGAAGGGCTTGCCGCCGTCATCACGGTGCGGGTTCCCGAGCCGCAGTTCGAGGGCCAGACCAAGGAGATCCTCGGTACGCCCGCGGCGACCCGGATCGTGTCCGCCGTCGTGACCAAGGAGCTCACCGCCTGGTTCACTGCGCCGCCGCGCGGGGAGAAGGCCAATGCTCGCGCGGCCTTGGACAAGGTGGCCGCGGCGATGCGGGCCCGGGTGGCCGCGCGGACCTCGCGTGATCTGCAGCGTCGCAAGACGGCACTGGAGTCTGCCGCGATGCCGACCAAGCTCGTCGACTGTCGCAGTGGGGATGTTGATCGCACTGAGCTCTTCATTGTCGAGGGTGACAGCGCGCTCGGGACTGCGAAGCTTGCGCGGGATGCCGAGTTCCAGGCCCTGCTGCCGATCCGCGGCAAGATCCTCAACGTCCAGCGGGCCTCACTGTCCGACATGCTCAAGAACGCTGAATGTGCCGCGATCATCCAGGTCATCGGGGCCGGGTCTGGGCGCACATTCGACCTGTCGCAGGTGCGCTATCAGCGGATCGTCCTCATGACGGATGCCGATGTTGACGGTGCGCACATCCGCTGCCTGCTGCTCACCCTCATCCACCGCTATATGCCCGGGCTGCTCGAGGCGGGGCGCGTCTTCGCCGCGGTGCCGCCGCTGCACCGGGTCGAGGTGATCAACGCCGGTTCGACTCCCAATGAGGTGCTCTACACATACTCCGATGCCGAGCTGCACGGCCTCATGGCGGATCTGGAAAAGCGCGGACGTCGCGTGAAGGATCCAATCCAGCGCTACAAGGGTCTCGGGGAGATGGACGCGGGCCAGCTCCGGGAGACGACGATGAGCCCGGCCAGTCGCACCCTGCGCCGGATCCGTGCCGAGGATGCAGCTGCGGCCACCGAGGTGTTCGAGTTGCTCATGGGCAACGACGTCGCCCCGCGCAAGGACTTCATCGTGCATGGGGCCAGCTCGCTGGACCGCACGCGCATCGACATCTGAGTGTCAGCGGCATTGGGCGTGGCCTCTGGCCGCTGTGGGGAGTGGGATCAGCGACAGGCGAGGCTGAGCGAGCCGATCCGGTCGATGGACACGACGACACTGTCACCGGGTGCGACCGCCACCGCCTCGGTCAGTGCCCCGCACAGCAGCGTCATCCCCGCCGTGAGCCCTTCGCCGCGGGCGCTGAGCGCACGCACCATCCAGGCGATGGATGAGGCCGGGTGCCCGAGGACGGCAGCGCCGGCAGCGGTGGCGATGAGCTGACCGTTGCGTTCGAGGACGACCCCGACCTGGCGCAGGTCGATGCCCCGCGGGTCAACTCCTGTGCCAGCCGTGACGAATGCTGCCGAGGAGGCATTGTCGGCGATGACGTCAGGCAGGGTGAAGGAGTAACCCGTGAACCGTGAGTCGAGCACGTCGATGGCGGGGAAGACCAGTTCGGTGGCAGCGAGCACATCGCTCGCCCCCACTCCGGGGCCGGCCAGATCACGGCCGAGGCGGAAGGCGATCTCCGGTTCGCACCTCGGCTGGATGAAGTCGCCGCAGCGCAGCTACACTGCAGCCGAGATCGACGCGCGTGTGCGCG
>CAZLHZ010000246.1:1628-3990 GCA_964559285.1 uncultured Actinomycetes bacterium
TCGCCGTGGTCGAGGCGCATATCCGAGGTCAGCCACCCGTAGATCGACTCATCCACATTCATCTGCCGCTGCTTGGCAGCACTCGTGAGACCGAGCTTGGCACCGATGACCGGATGTCCTGATGCAACGCGGTCGGCGACGACCTCGGCCTGAATGTCGTAGGCAACAGCTGGGGTCAGGCCGTCAACGTCAGCACTCACGGGCGTGGTCGCTGTGCGGGTCCGGGCCGCCGCCACGAGTCGCTGTGCGATGTGTCGACGGTCCTGCGGGGTCATGCAGACTCCTCCCGAGCGGCGTGCTCACGGGCCAATTGGACGGCCACGTCGATGATCATGTCCTCCTGACCACCGACGACCTTGCGGCGGCCGAGCTCCAGCAGGATCTCCGCCTGCGAGACACCGTAGCGCGCGGCTGCCCGTTCCGCGTGGAGCAGGAAGGACCCGTAGACACCGGCGTACCCCAGGAGCAGTCCGGCACGGTCGATCACCTGCTGACGGGGCATGATCGGGCGCACGATCTCCTCGGCCACGTCCATGAGGGCGAGCGGGTCGACTCCGGTGGTGATGCCGTACTTCGTACACACCGCGGCCAGGATCTCCGTGGGGCAGTTGCCGGCTCCGGCACCCAGACCGGCGCTGGTGCCGTCAAGGTTCGCCGCCCCCTGCTCGTACGCCGCAATCGAGTTCGCGACCGCCATGGACAGGTTGTTGTGCGCGTGGACACCGATCGGGATGTCGAGCGCCGTGACGAGGGCATCGACCCGGACCTTGACGTCCTCCGTGGTCATGGCTCCGGCCGAATCGGCGATGTAGACCGCGTCTGCTCCATAGGACTGCATGAGCAGCGCCTGCTCCACGAGGCCCTCGGGAGAGTTCATATGGGCCATCATGAGAAATCCGATGCTCTCCATGCCGAGGCTCTTGGCCATCTTGATGTGCTGCTCCGTGATGTCCGCCTCGGTGCAGTGGACGGCGATGCGTGCCATGCCGACACCCATTTCGCGCACCTCGCGCAGGTCATCGGCAACACCGATGCCAGGCAGCAGGAGGCAGGCGATGGTGGCGTTCTGAGCGACATCACACGCCTTCGCGATGAGTTGTTTCTCATCCACCTTGGAGAAGCCGTAATTGAAGGACGATCCACCCAGTCCGTCACCATGGGCGATCTCGATGACCGGGACGCCAGCAGCGTCGAGGCCCTTGACGATGGCGATGACCTCATCGTCGGTGTACTGGTGCGACAGGGCGTGTGATCCGTCACGCAGTGTCGAGTCGATGAGGCGGAAGTCGGGTGTCGGAGACAGGTCAGTGGTCATGCATCACGCTCCTGCACGATGACGGGCGATGGCTTCGCCGACGCGCTGGGCGGCGGCAGTCATGATGTCGAGATTGCCCGCGTAGGTGGGCAGGTAGTCACCGGCACCTTCGACTTCGAGGAGTGTGACGACTCGGTGCGGGACGACTCCACCGGGAGTCTGGAACGGGCCTTCCTCAATGAGGGGCGGGTTCTTCAGGCGGTAGCCCGGGACGTAGACCTGCACCTGCTCCACCATGCGTTCGATCGAGGCAACGACTGCAGCGTGATCGGTCCCCTCGGGTAGCCCGGCGAAGACGGTGTTGCGCATCAGGATGGGCGGGTCCGCGGGGTTGAGGATGATGATCGCCTTACCCTTCTGCGCACCGCCGATCTCCTCAAGGGCCCGTGCCGTGGTGCGGGTGAACTCGTCGATGTTCTGCCGCGTTCCAGGGCCCGCTGACTTTGATGACACGGCGGACACCATCTCTCCGTAGGGCACGGATGTGACCTGAGAGACGGCGGCCATGATGGGGGTGGTGGCCTGCCCACCGCACGTCACCATGTTGACGTTGGGGGCGTCGAGGTGCTCGTGGAGGTTGACCGGCGGAATCACCTTCGGGCCGAGCGCGGCTGGAGTGAGGTCGATGGCAACGATGTCGGCGTCACGCAGTCGGGGAGCATGCTTGACGTGAACATAGGCGCTCGTGGCATCGAAGACCATGTCGATCTCGTCCCCATGGTCCATCACCCAGTCGATTCCGGTATGCGGTCCTTCGATGCCGGCGGCGCGTGCCCGTGCCAGGCCGTCGCTGGCCGCATCGATGCCGACAAGTGCGACAAGCTCAAGATCGCTGGAGCGCAGGAGTTTGTACATCAAGTCGGTGCCAATGTTGCCGGATCCGATGATCGCGCAGGTCAGTGACATCGCCATCCTCTCGTGGTGCAGTGGGGGTCTAGAGCGCCCGGAAGGATCAGGCCATCCGGATGGTGACGGAGCCGAGGCGATCAAAATCAGCACGGAACACATCACCGGGACTCAGCGGCACCATCGCGTGCAGGGCGCCGG
>CAZLHZ010000247.1:0-1568 GCA_964559285.1 uncultured Actinomycetes bacterium
GAGCAGGGGCTCGACCTCGGCAACATCCGTGAGGATGCGGTCCAGTTCACCGGGATGCTTCCCGAAGTCATTTCCGGTTCGCGTCTGCAGACGTGAGATGAGGACATGGACAGGAGCTGTCAGCAGGACGACGAGGTCAAAGCGCGGCAGGAAGGCGGCCATGTTCTCCTCGCAGCCGGCAACGACGAGATCGCCCTCGATCGGCCGACTCAGAAGTTCGTCAACGCGCTCCTCGTCCCACGCTTGGCGACCATCGGCGAGTAGTCGCACATAGCCGTCATCAAGATCCACGGCCGTCCACCCTCGATCCCTCAGCGCACCGAGCACCGTGCTCTTGCCGGAGCCCGACATCCCGGTGAGCAGCACTCGCACCGTCATCTGACGCACCTCATGCTGCATTCACCCTCATCGCGCGACCGAGCGATGCAGCCGCAGGAACGACATCTCAAACCCGAGCGCCTCCCACGCGCGCGAGGCCTCCCGATTCGTGACCCGCCAGTCGGTGACGATCCACTCATGGCCCCGCTCATGTCCGACCTCGATGATGCGTCGGCCCAGTGCCCGACCGATGCCGATGCCCCGGGCATCCGGCCTGACACTCACCGACGCGAGCATGAAGGCACCCGGAACGCCTGCCATCCCCGAGTGCATCCGCGACTTCGTGATCGGACATCCCACGGCGGAGCCGACGACACGACCGTCGTGCTCAGCCACCCATGGTGAGAACTCATCGTCAGTGAATGACTCCGCCCAGTCCCGCTGCGCCTCGTCGATCGTGATGGGCGTGAGCAGACTGAAGACCGGCGCGCGAGAGAGATGCACATCCATGAGGTGATCGAGTTCAGCAAGCGCAGGGATGTCCTCCTGTCGTGCTGGACGAATCACGACGGGTTCGGGTGCTGCATCCGCTGGCTGTCGAGCATCATCCGTCGTACGCCGGATCCCGTAAGCCTGCTGCCAGCCGAAGCCCAACCGCTGCCACATCCCCATCGCCGCATCATGTGTCGGGACCACCGCACTGAACTGGGTCACTCCCTGCTGCTGCCAGCCGAGCGCAAGGGATGCCCACAGATCGCGCACGACCTCGGGTTTCGCGACCGCCCAGCCGGGGGGTTCGATCCACCGGTTGCTGCCCCAGGTCATGTCATCAAGGTGGGTGGCGATCATGTAACCGACGATCTGCGCACCAATCTCTGCGACGACCGCATCACTGGCACGCTCATGCAGCGCGGCGATGACGTCATGGCTGGTCGCGGGATCGGCGTACGCACGGGGAAGTGCCGGCACTCGCTTCAGATGCTGCGCATGCCGATCCGCGAGCAATCGGGCACAGGCAGAGACGTCCGCAACCTCCAGCGGCCGGATCGTGAGACCCATGGATGCTAGGACGTGACGACGGACCCTGCCGGAGCCTTGCGTCGGATGAAGGACAGCCCGGTGAGCACGATGCCGACAACGAGGGCGATGGCGGACACGATCGTGACCTTCGCGCCGACCTGCCCCGTCACCGTGCTCAGCAGCTGCTGCTGAAGCGGATCGTCGGCGAAGCCGCTCACCACTCCCGGAGC
>CAZLHZ010000247.1:1578-3981 GCA_964559285.1 uncultured Actinomycetes bacterium
ATCGCCCGGGTCGAGAGCGTGCGGGTCTGGAGCAGCACACCGACGATGGCGAGGGTCAGACCTGACACGCGCCAACGACGGAAACCACCGAAGAGTCCGACGAACGCTGCGGCAATCAGCAGCGCAACACCAACGAGCAGGACCGCCCACCAGAAGCTCAGCAGCCGCACACCGGTGCTCACGGGTGCCAGTCCCGCTCCCTCGATGTCAATGACGATCGAGTCGCCCGGCGGCAGAACGGCGGGGATCAGCGGCACCACAGCGTGCATTTCCACGAGGGCGGAATTGACGATCGGTGTGAGATCGAGCTTGGCGTTGACACCATCGGTGACCGCCGCAAATGCGAGGGACACTCCCGCACCGAGGAACTGCGACACCTTGCGCACACCGACAGCAGCAATCGGGATGAGCTTCTCGCGCTGCGACTCAATGAGCGCCTTGAGTGGAGGGGGCGCGTCCTCGGTCACCTTGTCGATGATGAAGCTGCCGACGACCTCAGAGCCAGCCTGACTCGCCGCCACCGTGGTCACGGTGGCGCTCGCGTTGGCCGGGGTGCCAGCGGTCCACCACGCGACGGTCATGCCGATGCCGGGGATGAGGACGATCGCCGCGAGCACGGCCAGGACAATTCGCAGGGTCGTGCGCATGGGGCCTCCTGTGGACGCCGGGCTGCTCCCGGTGCCCGGAGTCTAGCCAGCGGGCGGTTCCCGCCGCAGGAGTCTCATGCACTCCCATCAGGCGACATCACTGGCTAGCATCCGAGCATGCGTTCTGCGTCTCGAATCGTGGCCTGCCTGGCCGCAGCCACCTGCCTCGCCCTTGTCCCCGCGGTGCCGGTGGGTGCCGCCCTGGTGTCGACCGGTCCAGCCAAGGTCAAGCAGGTGTCGAAGGGTCAGCAGCACGTCCTTCACGCTGATCTGGTGCTCTCCAAGGACGGCACCCGTGCCACCGCCGTGTGGTCGGTGCGCATCTCACCCGAGGGTCCCGGGATCACGACGTACGCCCTCAAGGCCGCCTCCGCGACGGTCACCGCGTCCGGGGCGACCTGGGGTGCGACGACAACACTCGTCAGTGACAGCCCCTCCGACATCTGGCCGCTGGGGATCGACATCTCCGATGACGGAAGCCGGGTCCTCGTCGCATGGTCGCGGGACAGGGACGGTCTGTCGACCTATGTCATCGAGGCGCGCAGCGCCGTCATCAGCGGCACGCCCGCCGTTCAGGCATGGTCGCCGCTCGCGGAGATGGTGACCGATGGACAGGATCACCAGCACCCGGTCGTCGACCTCAACGCATCGGGAAGTCGGGGCCTCATCGCCTGGCGGCATGTGGAGACCGGAGCATGGTCCGTCGAGGTGAGTAGCGTCAGCAACGTCGGGACAGCCCCGACCTGGGGCACCCCGGTGACCCTCTTCAGCAGCACCGTGACCGACCCGGCATACGACTACATTCGCGACCTCACGGTCGGGCTGTCCGACAACGGCAATGCCGCCACCCTCGGCTGGATCCGCACCTGGGCGGACGGTGACGACCGGGTGCAGAGCGTGTCCGGAACCATCTCGGCCACCTCATCGACCTGGGGCAGCATCACAACCCTCGCCTCCGGCAGCGCGCTCACCGGGTTCGACATCGACCTTGCCGCTGGCGGGAATCGCGCCACCGCGGTCTGGTCTCCTCTCATCGACGGCGACGAGCAGGTGCTGGCAGCCTCGGCCGACATCAGTGGGACGACCGCCACATGGGGCAGTGCTGCCGTGGCGTCGGACCCAACTGAGAGCTCCGGTGATCCGCAGATCGAGGTTTCGGACGACGGCAGTCGCGCCGTCGCTGTGTGGCAGACCCGCGGCACCGGTGCCTTCCTCACGTCGGATGGGATCTATCAGCGGCCTGAGGCTCGCGTCGCGACCATCACGAGCCGGGTGGCCACCTGGGGAGAGCCGGCATTCCTCTCGGAGGATGAGCTGCCGACACTGAGCCCCGTGCTGCGGATCGCTGACGATGCCTCCGGAGCTGTCGTTGCCTGGATGTCCTACAACCCCTCCGGTGTCACACCGGTGCAGAAGCCCTTCATCTCCTCGGTGACGATCAACGGCACGACTCTTTCACCGGTCAACTCTCGGGCGCTGGCCAAACGTCAGGTGCCGTCCGCGACGGACCTGCAGCTGGGCCTGTCGGCCAATGCCACCCGGGCGGTGGCTGGCTGGATCGTCGATGTTGACAACACCTTTGGCGAGCCTGATGTCGCGCAGGCCGGTGTGATGACCTTCGAGCCGCAGCTTGATCCCACAATCAGCAGTGTCACTCCGGCAAAGGGGCCCGTCACCGGCGGCACCGAGGTGACGATCACGGGAAGCAACTTCATCGACGTCGAGGATGTGAGCTTCGGCTTCGACTCCGCTGCTG
>CAZLHZ010000248.1:0-3981 GCA_964559285.1 uncultured Actinomycetes bacterium
CGCGCAATTGCTGACGGTTGGTTGCCGATAGCACCGCAGCAGGCACAATGACGGGATGAAGCGGATCAGCCTGGAACGATTGCCCGATGTGCTCTCAGACCTGAGGGCGACGCCGCGGATCGTGACATCAGGGAACTTCGCCACTCCGCTCACGGTGCTCAAGGCTGTCGACCACTGCCTTCCGGCGTACACCCTGCACATGCTCAACGCCCAGGCCGGGATTCCTGACCGACCCGGTGTCTCCTACGAGACTTCATTCGTGGGGCCGGGGATGAGGGGTTCAGATCGGCTGTCCTACATCCCGTGTCGATTGAGCACGGTGCCCGTTCTCTTCCGGACCACCTGCCGACCAGATGTGGTGATCGTGCACACATCATCGCCTCGTCGGGACACCGTGAGTCTCGGCACCGAGGTCAACGTCCTGCCCGCCGCTATTGAGGCAGCGCGCTCCTACGGCGGAATCGTCATTGCTCAGGCGAACCCCCACATGCCCTACACCTACGGTGATGCACAGCTCTATGACACGGAGATTGACTTCCTCATCGAGGTCGACGAACCCATGAATGCTCACCTGCCTCCGCGAGCCGGTGAGGTGGAGCAGCGGATCGCCGAGCTGATCGCGGCTCGGATCACGGATGAATCGACACTTCAACTCGGAATCGGCTCGGTGCCTGACTGTGTGCTCTCAGCGCTCGCGGGCCGGCATGGACTGCGTATTTGGACCGAGATGTTCAGTGACGGGGTGATGCATCTCGCCGAAGCCGGTGCCCTCGACGAGGATCTGCCGCTCACGACGTCGTTCCTCATCGGCTCACCCGATCTCTACAGCTGGGTGGACCGGAACAAACGTGTTCGACTCCTGCGGACAGAGCGCACGAATGATCCGGCCGTGATTGCCCGGCAGAGGAAGATGACGTCCATCAACGGTGCGCTCCAGGTGGATCTGTTCGATCAGGTCAACGCAAGCCGAGTCCGCGGACGCATCTACTCAGGCTTCGGCGGGTCAACAGACTTCATCGTCGGCGCCACGCACTCACTCGGTGGGCAGTCCTTCATTGCCCTCCCGTCGTGGCATCCCAAGGCTGATGCATCGACCATCGTGCCCCTGCTCGATCAGCCAGTGACCTCCTTCCAGCACACGGCCGTCGTGACTGAGCAGGGGGTCGCAGATGTCTTTGGACGCGACCAGTCCGATCAGGCGCGGGCACTCATCGCTCACGCAGCGCATCCCGCGATTCGGGATGAGTTGCGTGAAGCTGGGCAGCGACTCGGACTGGACGTGTGAGCGTGGCAGCCTTCCGACACCGGTAGCCTTGCGCCATGACTGCGCCACGCCGTCCTGAGGCCCTGTCCGTCCTGCGGGAGGGGTCCCTTCACGGGCGGACCGCCCTCGTGACCGGGGGAGGCACCGGCATTGGGCGGGCGATCGCCCAGCATCTTGCATCGCTGGGTGCTCGCGTGGCCGTGACCGGCCGGCGCGAAGAGGCGCTCAAGGAGACTGTGGCCACCGCATCAGGTCCGCCTATGGTGGCGGTGTCGTGCGACATCCGGGAGCCGGAGCAGGTGGACGGGATGCTTGACCAGGTGCTGGCCGAGCTCGGACACATCGACTACCTCGTGAACAACGCCGGTGGGCAGTTCGTCAGCCCGGCCGAGAAGATCTCGCACAAGGGCTTCCGCGCCGTCACTCGTCTCAATCTCGACGCCACGTGGTACGTCACCACGCAGGTAGCCGTTCGATCGATGCTGCCGCGGGGCTACGGCAAGGTCATCAGCATCACGATGACTCCGCGCAGCGGCATGCCCGGGATGAGCCACTCCTCCGCCGCACGTGCTGCGGTGGAGAGCCTCATGCGCACGCTTGCCCTTGAGTGGGGATCCAAGGGCATTCGACTCGTCGCACTGGCACCTGGGCTTGTCCACACAGACGCATGGGAGCGCTACGGCGTCGATCCGGGTGAGGCCGCCGAGTCGATCCCCCTTCAACACCTGCAGTCCGTCGATGACATTGCCGGACTCGCGGCCTTCCTGCTGTCGCCAGCGGGCGACTACATCACCGGGACGACCATCGTGGCTGACGGAGGATTCGAACTTCCCGACGTCGTGATGCGCAAGGCTCTGTCCTAGACAGAAACACATGGCCCTCACGGCGGTCACACCATGTCATGGGACAGCGAGGAATGCGATCGAGCAGGAGGAATGAATGCCCGGCACGATCGAGCCACCCGCACTCGCGCTTCTCGCGGGACGTTCGGGGATGCTCGTGCGGCTGCAGGCCAAGCCCGGCGGTCGGGCCGCGCTGCTCGAGGTGCTCAACCGCTATGTCGACGGGCTCGACGAGGAACCCGGCACGGAGCTCTTCATGCTGTCGATCGACCCGGATGACCAGGACATCGTCTGGCTCTACGAGATCTTCACGAATGACGAGGCTCAGGAGGCTCACCGTGCCTCGCAGGGGTTCGCCGAGTTGATGGGGACCATGCCGGACTTACTGGCTCAGGCTCCGGGGATTCTGCGGATCAATCCGCTTCGCCTATCCCTGCAGAACAGCCTGCTTCGCGACGACCTTTCCCTCTGACCCGCTCCACGGTGCCCGGTCGTCCAGACGAGTTGACCATCGTCCGGCAGCCCGCCACGCACGCGCCACGGTGTCCACGTCCTCCGGGACGATGAGGTTGCCCATGACTCGCAGGGCGATCTGCATGAGCGTCGCCGACCTCATGCCGATCGGACCGAGCGCAGGGAGAAGTCTCGGCACCGTGAGGAGTCCGGCAAGTCGCCGCGCGATGGAGAACGAGGTCCCGTAGCGCTCGCTGAGCAGGCCGGGCCACAGCGTCTCAAGGTTCAGTTCACGCGTGGCACTGGCGAGAACCTCAGCCGCGAGTCTCCCTGTCTCCAGCCCGTAGTCGATGCCCTCCCCATTGAGCGGATTCACGCAGCCAGCAGCATCACCCACGAGCACCCAGTTGCACCCGGCAACGCCTGACACTGCGCCCCCCATGGGGAGGAGGGCACTGGAGACAGCACGAAGATCGCCGGAGAACTGCCACGTCTCCCGCTGGGATTCGGCGTACTCCTTGATCAAGGTTCGAAGGTTGAGGTCGGCAGGACGTCGTCCGGTGGCGAGGGTTCCGACACCGACGTTGACCGTTCCATCGCCGAGCGGGAAGACCCAGCCGTAGCCGGAGAGGATGGCGCCCGCGGAGTCACGAAGTTCCAGATGCGAGGAGATCCACTCGTCATCGCTTCGTCCTGAGTCGATATAGGCACGCGCTGCAACGCCGTACGCCGTATCCCGGTGCCACACGCGACCAAGGGTCGTGCCGAGTTGGGAACGTGCTCCATCAGCGACCACGAGCCATCGACAGGTGACCTCTGTGCCGTCGGCGAAGTGGACACCGGCAACGCGACCGTCGGCGGTGGTGATGGGTTCCACCGCTCGAGCACCCTCGAGAGGTGACACCCCCGCTGCCAGTGCTGCCTCTCGAATGCGTGCGTCCAGCACCGTGCGCGGGACAGCGGAACCGTGATCGGGCAGATTCCTACCCGGCCATTCCAGGTAGAGCTCCTGACCGAAGCCGGCTGCTCTCAATCCGCGATTGCGCACCCGATCCGTTGCCCACTGCGAGATCCCGAGATGATCGAGTTCGGCAATCGCACGTGGCGTGAGGCCATCGCCGCACGCCTTGTCCCGGGGGAACGTCGCGGTGTCCGCGAGCACCACCTCAAGCCCAGCACGGGCCGCATGCGCCGCCGCCGACGAGCCGGCGGGACCGGCGCCGACGACGAGGACCTCGCAGTCTCGGGAACGGGAAGGCACCGCCCTAGTGTGGACCGCACCCCTTAACCCGGCACGACGGGTCGACGCTCAGCGGGGATGAGATGTGCGACACCGACGCGACAATCAGGAGCGGTCGACGATCGTGGGCGTGGGCTGGGTCATACACATGCCCGAGCAGCAGCCATCCGAGCGCGCCCGCG
>CAZLHZ010000249.1:0-3970 GCA_964559285.1 uncultured Actinomycetes bacterium
CAGCAGCACCGTGATGATGAGAAGCACCGGCGCCAGGATCGACCTCAGCAGGAGCATGAGGATGAGGAAGATGACGACGAGCACCACCGGGATGATGAGGTTGCGATCCCGCAGTGATGCATTGTCGACATCAAGCTGCAGTGCCGTTTGACCACCCACGAGTGCATCCGCACCCGGGATCGCGTGTGTCCGATCGCGCAGGAGGGCCACTGTGCCCTCAGCCTCACGACTGTCCGCGGGCGCATCCAGCGTGGCAAAGAGCATGACACGTCCATCGACGACCACCGGCTGAGCATTCGGATCGGGTGGACCGCCCTGCGTGCCGGTGTAGGGCACCACATTGGCAACACCTGGAGTGTCGGCCACGACTGAGGCGACCTCATCGAGCCTGTCCGAGTTGGCGATGATGACCGCGGGCGTTCCCAGTCCACCGGGGAAGTGATCGGCAAGTCGCTCCTGCCCGATGACGGAGTCCGTGCGATTGACGAACCCCTCCGTCGTCGTGATGCCATCAGCCTTGAGGGTCGCCGTGAAGCCCGCGAGAACGAGCATGACGAGCGCGGTGACGACCCACGTGAGCCGCGGCCGACGACCGACGCCCGTGGCCACGCGCGACCAGACGCCCGACATGCGTTCGTCGGCTTCGTCATTGCGCGGGACCTTGGGCCAGAAGGCCCAGCGGCCGGGCTGGAAGCGATCGCGCGAGAACGGGCCCCAGTGGGGCTTGGCCACACGAAGGATGCCGAAGACGATCCAGCCGATGACGGCAATCCCCGCTAGGGCCGCTCCCACCAGGACGAAGGGCCCGGCAGAGATGTCGGTGAAGATGCTGAGCGCGAGGCCGAGCACCGCAGGGACGGTGAAGGCGAGCAAGGGGATGACGACACTCGGGATGACCAGCAGGGCCGGCAGGAAGGTGAGCATCACCACGAGAGCGGCCGCGATCCCAGCCGCACCCACGGGACCGGTGGAGCGGTTGGAGTTGAGCTCGCTCAGCAGCAGGCACATGAGACCGATGCAGACCGTGGCGGCACTCGCCACGATCGGCTCGATGACACCGCGCAGGGCAGCGCGCATCGCCACCGTGTGACTCTCATGATGATGAAGTTCTTCTCGATACCTGGCGACGAGCAGGAGTGCGTAGTCGGTGCCGGCACCGAAGACCAGCACCGTGAGGATGCCCTGACTCTGCCCGTTGAGGACGAGGATCTCGTTCTTCGCCAGCGTGTAGACGACGGCGCTGGCAGCAGCCAGCGCCATGCCCGCGGCCAGAAGCGGGATGAGCCAGATGAACGGGCTGCGGTAGACAAGGATGAGGATCAGGGCAACGACGAGGGCGGTGGCACCGAGCAGCGTGGTGTCGATGGCACCGAAGACTTTCACTAGGTCCGCGATGATGCCGCCCGGTCCG
The DNA here is from genome assembly GCA_964559285.1 of uncultured Actinomycetes bacterium. Classification (GTDB taxonomy): domain Bacteria; phylum Actinomycetota; class Actinomycetes; order S36-B12; family S36-B12; genus CAZLHZ01. The sequence continues at coordinate 1,412 of CAZLHZ010000249.1, forward strand.
GTGACGTTGATCGTGATCGATGGGAAGGTGGCGGTCTCGGCGCGCAACGCCTCCGTGATGGCCGTGATGACGAGCCCACCGGAGGGTAGGTCACCCAGCGCGGTCTCCGCGTCGATCGGCACGGAGATGAGCAGCGCCTTGCCGTCCCGCGAGGGGACTGGCACCAATGGCCCCGGCATGAGGTAGTCCCCCACCGTGAGGCGACCCGGAAGTGCCAAACTTGGAATCATCTCGGCATAGCTACCAGCCTGTGACACCTGTTCAGGTGACAGTGGTCCACCGTCAGGACTGGTGACGACGATGAGTTCGGGGAACGTGTTGTTCTCCGCGAACATCGCCTGCGCATCCGCGACCCGGGTCGACTCAGCGGTCGCGGGCAGGAATGACGCATTGTCATTCGACTGCACCTCGCTCAACTTGCCCGCAAGCGGCCCTACCGCACCACCGATGATGAGCCACGCCACAGCCACACCGACGGCCACGAGCACGGCGCCGCGGCCGGTGCGCACGCGTCGGCGCTCCGTCGAGGAAGGTTCAGGAGTCAGGGTCGGCGTCGTCATGCGCACACCCTGCCAGAGGGACCTCTCGACCCCCTCCGGATGGGGTGTCCGCGGAACCTTGCACGCCGATTCCTCAGCCTCTGCCCGACCTGCCGTCGGGCACGGTGGGATGCCCCAACACGACGCGCGGTTTAGGGTTCCGGCATGGATCAGGGGGTGCCATCAGCACGACCACCGCGCGGTCGCGCGTCGAGTGAACGTGCGCTCGTGGAGGCCGCCGTCGAGTTGTTCGTGGACTTCGGCCCCAACGCCGTCTCGGTGCGCGCTATCGCTGAGCGCGCCGGCGTCAACCACGGCCTGGTGCACCACTACTTCGGCTCCAAGGCGGCGCTGGTTCAGGCCGCGCACGTGCACTGCGCCTCCGAGGCAGCTGACGCGATCTCCGAGCGCGGCATCGCCGCCCTGCTCGATCCGGCCGATGATCGGGTACGCCGAAACGCGCGACTCCTTGCCCGGATCGTCGTGGACGACGCCCTCCCCGGCACCGACTCGCTGCGGTTCCCGGTCCTCGAAACGATGACCCAGATGGCGCAGGAGCGTCTCGGACTCAGCGAGGAGGAGGCTCGGATCGGAGCCGCCCAGATCCTCGCCCTCGTCTGCGGATGGCTCCTGCTTGAATCGGCCCTTGCCGGTCCCGCCGGCTTTGCCGATGTCGAGAGCTTCCGGGCTCATCTCGCCCCGGCGGTCGCCCGGCTCATCACCGGAAGTTGACGGGGGATGGTTCTCGTCCCCGGCACGTGATGCCACACTCCTCGCATGAGCAAGGACTCGAGCGGGAAGAAGGCGGACTCCGCCACGAAGGCTGCGAAGGCCCCGAAGGCCCCCGCGGCGAAGAAGACGGCCGACGCGAAGGCACCCGCAGCCAAGAAGGCGGACTCCGCCACGAAGGCCCTGGCAGCCAAGAAGGCCCCGGCAGCCAAGAAGACAGCCGACGCGAAGCCGGAGGCTGCGCCGAAGCCCGCGAAGGCACCGGCAGCGAAGGCCCCGGCAGCCAAGGCACCGGCAACTGCGACTCCCGCACCGAAGGCAGCAGCGACTACCGCGACGCCGAAGGCCGCACCGAAGGCTGCCGCGGCTCCCGCCGAACCCGCCCCACCGCCGGCCCCCGCGCGCACCCCGCATCCGGACCCGGCGCGGGAGGCATTCCTGCGCGCCATCGAGGCCAAGCAGGGCCGAGGGGGCGGCGGCGGCGCCGGCCCCGGCACGTCGGGGAACCCGACCGGTCGGGGTGCCGCCAAGGCCGGTGGCAAGCGGCAGTTTCGGCGCAAGAGCGGATAGTTGGCAGGTATTCACAACAGATCGTGTGTAGTTTCCCTCCCGCGGTCCATCCCTGTCGGACCGGCACACGGAATCGACGTACCACCACGTCCGACGACCAAGGAGCGACATGACCATTCGCCTGGGCGATGAGGCCCCCGACTTCTCGGCTGAGACCACGGACGGGAGCATCGACTTCCACACATGGAAGGCCGGCAGCTGGGCTGTCTTCTTCAGCCACCCCGCGGACTTCACCCCGGTCTGCACCACCGAGCTCGGCCGCACCGCGGGCCTGAAGTCAGAGTTCGACAAGCGTGGCGTCAAGGCCATCGCGATCTCGGTGGATCCCCTCGACAGCCACAAGGGGTGGGCCGGCGACATCGGCGACGTCAGCGGCAATGCGCTGAACTTCCCGATCATCGCGGATCCCGACAAGTCCGTGTCGGTGCTCTACGACATGATCCATCCGGGAGAGGGTGACACCTCGACGGTGCGCTCCGTCTTCATCATCGATCCCAAGAACAAGGTGCGGCTCACGCTGACCTACCCGAAGTCGGTGGGACGCAACTTCGACGAGATCCTGCGCGTCATCGACGCCCTCCAGCTCACGGACGCTGCCCCGGTCTCCACTCCCGTGGACTGGAAGCCCGGCAGCCGCGTCATCGTCTCGCCGGCGATGTCCACGGCCGACGCGGTGACCAAGTTCGGTGAGGTCGAGGAGGTCAAGCCCTACCTGCGCTGG
>CAZLHZ010000250.1:0-3946 GCA_964559285.1 uncultured Actinomycetes bacterium
GCAGGAGATGCTCAATTCTGAACTTGCGGGTGCGGATGAGCAAGTGCACCAGACGAGGCAATTGAGTCAGCCAAGGGCCCGCACTATTCTGAATAGACGGTAGTCCGGGCGCGCCAGAATACCCGGTAAGGTTGACAATTCTTGGATACAGATTCGCAACTACCTCGTTGACTGAGATTGCGAGGGCCAGTCGATCACCGACGTAGTTTGGGTCGGTTTGGAATGCAGTTGGCGTCGGAAGAATCCAATCCCGTCCGCCGGCGAAGGCTCCGGGGTGTGTCGTGGTTGGATGATACGATCGCCAAACTGCATCAAACACCTTGTCACATGTTGCGTGTAGAAGCGCGCTGAATGCCGCTATGGGCGAGTCTTTAGTGGCCATTTTGTCCCAGCCAATATACTGACTCACAACATATGCGACAGTTGGCGGAGGGGTCGGACTTGGAGTCCCCGGGTTAAGCCACTCCGCCAGCGTTGGCAACGATGCCTCGATGTAAGGGGCGTACTTCGCCGCCCAGTTATCGAAGACATCTAATGCAGCCCCCTCATGCGCCTCCAGCGTAACAGGTACTGAAAGCAGTTGTCTTGCTCGCAATTGACGAAGCGGTGGTTCAGTCGCCGACTCGCCAACACCGAAGCTGGGGAGTGCATTGGTAGTTGGGACGAACGATGAACCTGCCGGAGTTACTGATGCAGGATGACAGTTATTCGCAATCCACACCTCAGAGGGAAGATTCGGTGGGTCTGCAGCCGCGTGGGGCATGCTAGACCAAGGGTGTACTTGAATCTGACCGGCTTGAACATCCCACCAATGACTTATCTGAGTGCCATCTACTAATATGTCCGATGTCGGCAACGGTCCGCTTACCACTGGAACTCTCCCACCGTACCAGTAGCGCAGCTACCATTTGAACCAAGCGCCATGATATTGACTGGAGAGAGCATGTTGTGTGATACAACGTTGTCGAACGCCGACATTGAGTTTGCCGTACTTAGTCTGTAGAAGTACTCGAACATCGACATGGATCCGGTCACCATTGTCGCACCTGCAAGCCAAATGTGCGTCGGGCTCTCCGCAAGCACAGGATAGTTGACGCACTCTGAACTCCAAGTGAGGTACACGTTGGAACTAGGGTGGACATTTACAATGCTCGAACCTCCGGATCCGTTGGGGTGACGCGCACGCAACGTTGTTGTTTCTCGTTCGAGGCCATTCGGAGCACCTGCTCGCAGGTACACGTCTGGTCCGACCTTTGCACAATTCCACATTCTAACGGTCGTAGGTAGATTCGAAGTATACCCCCACGCAACTGAATTGTTGAATCCTGAGACCGCGCCGAATAGACCTGGTACGCCCCAACCAGCGAACGCGGGGCCGTCGGCTACGTGCACGCTCTGAAAGACCGGGCGAAATAGCGCCACGTCGTCGAACGAGTGATGCGGGTCGCTCAGCAGCAGCGGATTCGCTGATCCCGCCCGTGCACTCGGAGGGACTATCCATGCATTTGAGCCCCAATCAAGCATCCAGTTGGTTCCAGGAACCAGCCCATTTAGTGCCGTCGTCTGCACTGACATGGCAAACGCGACACCATGCCGGAGCACGTCGATTCGTGTCATTGGTCTTGCGACGAGCGCGGCGAGTGCCCACGCAGGGAAGTTGCGCTCGGGCGGGTCAACCTTTAGACGCGTTTCAAGCTCAGTCGGACTCAGAGATGCGAGTTCTTGACGACCGGCCTCGAGCCCTGCAACAAATCCATCGAGTGCTGCGCCAACATCAGATGGGAGCGGTTCAAAGGCTGCGGCCAACTGGGTGATTCTCCATTGACGGGTCCTTAGGTCAGTCCTCAGCCAAGGTCCGAGCATAAGTGTGTCGCCGTACCCTACATCAGTTGATTCTACGGGCGTCCCCTCGCCAATAAACTCGGCAAGCTGACCGGATGCTGCTGCTAGATTGAACATCACCGTGACTGGCACGTCCTTCATCTGTTGGCGCCCGGATCCATACGCCGCATCTGGCATGGTTGAACCAAGGACATGCGCGACGCCGTACTTATCCACGCCCACGTAGGAGCTGTACTGGGCATGCGCGACAGGTGAGATCGCCATCAGGGCTGAGATGATTGCTCCGATTGAAATCCAACGTGCCACTTTTAAGCAAAGAAGTGTCATACGGATATACTCCAAGTTGGAGGCGATCAAGCAGCGCTTGTGCCTAGGGGGGATGTTACTCCTACGGTCACCTTGGCAAGGTTTCTTGGATGGGGGGGATCGTGTTGGCTCAGGAGACGGGCCCAAAGTGAGGTGTCCTTCCCTAGGGTAGGGTTGGGAATTCCGGCCGAATGGGGACCGACCTCACGGGCACATGAGATCCATTTAGGCCAGGCCTGCCTGCACCCCCTCGGCGGTCGGTCGGTCGAAACCCGGAACCAGTCCTCCCCCACCAACCCGTTCAGGCACCGGACCAACGACCGCCCACGGGATCACGTATGACATGGTGTTCTGCCCTAAGTCCAAGCCGGGCCTCGTTGCCGCCATCGGGCTGACGCCTCCCTCGTGGTGCGGAGGCAGGCCTCCCTACGGCTTCGACCTTGAGCATCGCGGCGCCGATGGCACCCCTTTCGAGATCATCCGCTACCTCGACAACGGGGAGCGGGAGTCCCGCGACATCAAAGGCAACGTCATCAGGGTCCTTCGGCGTGGGGATGCGCTCGGCAGCACCAAGGGTGGCAGTGCACGGCTCGTGCTCGGGAGCCCCGACAAGGTGGCGGTCATCCGCCGGATCTTCGAGGAATACGCCTCCGGCGAATCCGGGTTCGGCGCGATCGCTGACCGGCTCAACCTTGAAGGCATTCCCTCCCCCGGCAAGGACAGGTCCCCCCATGGAGGAGGGCACCTCTGGAGTAGTGGCACGGTCCGCGACCTCCTTCGCAACCCTGCCTACCGCGGCGCCATGGTGTGGAACCGGATCTCGTACGCGAAGTTCCATCGGGTTGAGGCTGAACAGGCGAAGCCCATCGCGAAGACGGCCTTTGGCAAGGTGAAGCGTAACGACGCGGCCAACTGGATCGTCGTAGAAGGGGTCCACGACGCGATCGTCTCCCCCGAGGTCTTCGAGCGCGCTCAACGGATGATGGCTTCACGTAGCGGCCGCGCGCGAGAAGCGTTAAGGACTGCCAGTGGATCCTCCCCCTACCTCTTGAGCGGGCTCGTCACCTGCGCACGCTGCGGCTCGAAGTGGCAGGGATACCGGACGCACAAAGGGCGGAGGCGTCCCGGTCAGAAGTCGATCGTCACGGTGTATTACGCCTGCGGTGGCTACACCCGGAAGGGAAACGCCGGCTGCAAGCGCAGCCTGGTGCCCCAGAAGGAGTTCGAGACCGTCGTGGCGGACGAAGCGTCGCGCCGGATCGAGGAGTACATCTCCGGAGGCGGTAGGGAGACGATCGAAGCGATGGTCAAGGAGACCGTTGAGCCTGTGGCCATGAAGGAGAGGGAGGCATCTCTGCGAGGCCGCCTGGCGAGCACCGAGAAGCGCATCGCGGAACTGGTCGACTGCATCATGCCGGAGACGGCGGCGGCACTCAGCACGAAGATCGCTGCGCTGCAACGCGACGCGAAGGCGATCAAGGAGGAGCTTCAGAGGATCAGGGAGGCGCGATGTGACATGGACGAGTTGGTGAAACTAGTCCGAGAGATCGTCAAGGATCTGGACGGCGTGAAGCATGTGATGGAGCAAGGGACGCTCGCCGAGCGGAGGGACGTGCTGCGGGCGCTCGTTCAGCAGATCGTCTACGATCCGGACACAGGCGAGGCGGTGGTGACCTTCTTCGGTTTGCCTAGAGTCGGCCGCGCGGATCCGCTGGCGGCGGAGGGGAAATCGTCCTCTTCTGACTTGATGGCGGGGGCAGGATTCGAACCTGCGACCTCCGGGTTATGAGCCCGACGA
>CAZLHZ010000251.1:0-3938 GCA_964559285.1 uncultured Actinomycetes bacterium
GCCGCACGAGGCGAGAGCGCGCGCGAATCCGGTCATTGGCCCAGCATGACGGACAGCGCGACGAGGGATTCAGCCGGCGACGATCTCGATCACCGGCAGCGAGGGATCGGCCGGAAGATCGAGCGAACTGGCCGGCACCCCCGCTGACACCAGGAGTGAGCCGAGGGCCGCGACCATGGCCCCGTTGTCGGTGCACAGTCCCGGACGCGGCACCCGCACCGTGATGCCGTGCGCCGCGCACCGCTCCTCCGCGAGGGCCCGCAGTCGCGAGTTCGCTGCCACCCCGCCACCGATCACGAGGTGCTCGACCCCGTGGGCGAGGCAGGCATCCACGGCCTTGCGGGTGAGCACATCGGCGACCGCCTCCTGGAAGGAAGCCGCCGTGTCTGCCAGCAATGCCTCAGGATGGGCCGCGATCCACCGCGACACCGCCGTCTTCAATCCGGAGAACGAGAAGTCGAAGCGATGCCGGTCGAGGTCACGGGGCGAGGTGAGACCGCGCGGGAATTCGGCGTACGCCGGATCACCGCCCACCGACGCCCGATCCAGCACCGGTCCACCGGGAAACGGAAGGCCGAGCAGCCGGGCGACCTTGTCGAACGCCTCCCCGGCCGCATCATCGATCGTCGCGCCGAGCGGGGTGAGCGAGCCGGTGAGGTCATCGACGAGGAGCAGCGAACTGTGCCCGCCGGAGACGAGCAGCGCGATGGCCGGCTCCGGCAGCGGGCCATGCTCGAGCACATCAACCGCGACGTGGGCCGCGAGATGGTTGACGCCGTAGAGCGGGCGATCCAGTGCGAGGGCCAAGCCCTTGGCGGCGGCTACTCCGGTGAGCAGGGCACCGGCCAGGCCTGGACCGCTCGTGACCGCGATCGCGTCGACATCGGTGAGTCGCACACCGGCGGTCTGGCAGGCACGCATGAGAGTCGGCACAAGCGCGTCGAGGTGGGCCCGACTGGCAACCTCGGGCACCACGCCCCCGAATCTCTCGTGCTCGGCGACCGACGAGGCGACGGCATCGGCGAGCAGGTCTGTGCCGCGCACGATGCCGATCCCGGTCTCATCGCAGGAGGTCTCGATGCCGAGCACGAGCGGCGCATGGGCGGTCATCGCTCACCGCCATCACTGTCGACTGCGCAGCCATCACTGTCGACCGCACCACCATCACTGTCGACCGCACCGTGACGCAGTCGGCAGCGCATGAGGATCGCATCCATCCCCGGGCCGTAGTAGCCGCGCCGCAGCGCCTGCTTCTCGAAACCGCGGCGGGCATACAGGGCCAGTGCCGACTCGTTGCCGGCCGCAACCTCAAGGAACAGCTGTGCGCAGTCCAGCACCCGGGCCTGCATGATGAGTGCATCGAGCAGTTGCGTGCCGACACCCTGACCTTCGACGGATGCCGCCACCGCGATCGTCTGCACATCGGCATCCGGTGGCATGGCATACAGGCCTGCATAGCCGACGATGTGTCCGGCCTGCTCGGCGATGACGTACCACCGTGACTCGCCTACCCGCGCCAACTCGGACCAGAACTGACCGAGACTCCACGCGGTGGGCCCGAAGCGATCCGCCTCGATCACCATGACCTCGTCGAGGTCCCACCATCGCATGGGCCGCAGCTGCACATCAGCTGTCATCGTGCTGGCTCCATCGCATCGGGGCGCCGCAGATAGAGCGGCCGCGGGGGCAGCAGTCCGAGCGGCACAGTGGACTCGGCTCCGGATCCGCGTGCATCATCGAGCGTCACTGCCGTCGTTGCTGTCGCCGCTGCAGCGATGGCCGCCTCAAGGGCCGCCGCCACGAGCCCGGCGAGCACTCCAGCATCGGGGTACGCCGATTCCGCTGCCCCCTCTGGCACGGACACTCCGCACTCCGCGAGCACCTCGCGATAGAGCACGGCGCCCGCTCCGACCGCGATGTTGATCTCGGGCGCGGCCGTCACCGCATCACCGGGGCGCAGGACGAGGGGACCGAGGATGCGCCGGCCATCGGCGTACGCACCGACGTAGACCTCGCGACGTCGCGCATCAGTCGCGACCAGCAGACGATCACCCACCCTGGATCGCCACTGTTCGGCGATGATGTCGAGGCTGCACATGCCGACCACGGGGATGTCCAGTGCGGCACCCATCGCGACCGCCGTCGCCAGTCCGACGCGCAATCCGGTGTAGGGACCGGGACCGACGCCGCAGGCAATGGTGGTCAGGTCACGCGCGGTGACCGAGGCGCGCGCAAGGACCTGCGTGATCATTGGCGCGAGAACCTCAGCGTGACGTCGACCATCGAGGTGCTCGGCCGATGACACAACCCGCTGCCCATCGTGGAGGGCGACGCTGGTGCGCTCCGTTGCGGAGTCGAGGGCGAGGACGAGCACGGGGGAAACCTATGCGAGCCGCAGTCCGGCCCAGCGCGGGCCGATCCCGCGCAGGACGACCTCACGCGTGTCGTCGGCCTCGGCCGTGATGTCGATCTCGAGGCGCTCCTGCGCGAGGGACTCCACGCGATCCCGACCCCACTCGACGACGGTCACGCTGTCGGCCAATGACGCATCGAGGTCGAGATCATCGATCTCGACGAGTGAGCCGACGCGATAGGCGTCGACGTGGACGAGGGAGGGTCCACCGACGAGTGACGGATGCACGCGGGCGATGACGAACGTTGGCGAGGTGATCGGTCCGCGCACCTCGAGCCCGGCACCGATCCCCCGGGCCAGGACGGTCTTTCCAGCCCCAAGGTCGCCGGAGAGGATGAGCAGGTCGCCGGCGCGCAGCTCGCGCGCGAGTCGCTCCCCGAGAGACTCCATCTCCTCGGCCGTGGCCGCGCGATGAACGGCCCGCCCTTCGTCAGTCATGCGCGGTGCGAACTCGCTCGAGCAGGCCGAGCAGATGAGCGTTGACCTGCTCGTGCTTCTCCAGGATCACCATGTGCCCCGCGTTCTCGACGAGGACGTACTCCGCATGCGGCACGAGGCGCACGATCTCCTCACTGCGCGCCACCGGGGTGAGCAGATCCGCGGTCCCGACCAGCACGAGGACCTCGGTGTGTGACAGGGCTGAGAGCGCAGCCGTCTTGTCATGGCCCTGCAGCGCGGGCAGGAAGTCGGCGACAACGTCGATGGGCGTGCCGGTGATCATGTCGGAGACGAAGCGTGTTGTGTCCGGATGCACATCACTGCCGAAGGAGTAGGCGCGGGTGAGCAGCAGGCCGAGGTCACTGCCGCTGCGCCGCCCCGCTTCGACGAGCTCGGGACTGCGAGCCAGCACACCGAGGGCGCCGGGGGCGACGCGGTGCAGCGCCTTGGCCACCGGAGACGGCAGGCCCAGACTCGCCTCGCCGACCCCGCGCGCTGCCGTCGCGACGAGCCCGACACCGCGGATCCGCGATCCGAAGAGCTCCGGATGCGCAGCGGCCAGTGCCATGACCGACATCCCGCCCATCGAGTGACCGAGGAGCAGGATCGGCCCTTCGGGCACGAGAACATCGATGACACTCGCAAGATCGGCGCCGAGACGATCGATCGACGGCACCGGTCCGCGCCCCGATCTGCCGTGGCTGCGCTGATCCCACAGCACGAGTCGCGCATGCTGGCGCAGCATCGCGCGCTGGTAGTGCCAGCTGCCGAGGTTGAGTCCATAGCCGTGGCACATGACGACGGTGAGGTCATCAGCACCCGGCGGCGCGGCGTCGACCTCGGCGTGGAGCGGAGTGCCGTCATCAGCGACGACGGTGACCGGCTGCCCGCGCAGGGATCCGAAGCCGAGGATCGGTGCGGGTCGGACGGTACGCCGGACCAGGGCGGTCTCCGCCGCTGCGCCGATGGCCGCACCCACGGCGATCGCACCGGCGGCGGCGAGGATCCCGCCCACGCGCGAGACAGCGCTCATCGGTCCGCTCCGGTGACCGTGGTGGTGACCGTGGTGGTGGTGGCGGTGCTGCGA
>CAZLHZ010000252.1:0-3899 GCA_964559285.1 uncultured Actinomycetes bacterium
GGAGTGCGCGACGGGGCGGATCTCGTCGTCGACGGATTTGCCTTTGCGCCATCCTTCTCGATCTGGACGACGATTGAGGAGTGCCTGAATCCGCCGATCATCTGGGAGCGCGAGCGCGGGTGGTTCACCACGGCGCCGTTCTCCGAGCCAGAAGTCTTCGATTTTCCCGAGGGGATCACTGTTGTCGAGGGCGTGAATGTGGAGCATGAGGAGGTTATCCTCATGCCCCGCTGGCTCTCCGCGGATCGGGTCACGTTCAAGTACGGCCTAGGGGAGGAGTTCATCGACGTCCTGAGGACCCTTCACAAGCTTGGTCTGGACAGCACGCAGCCGGTGTCGGTGCGGGGTGTGCAGATCAGTCCGCGTGATGTCGTCGCTGCATGCCTGCCGGATCCGGCCACCCTCGGTGATCGGATGCGCGGGCGGACCTGCGCGGGGACATGGATCACCGGCACGGGCAGGGACGGACGGCCGCGGGAGTCATATCTCTACCACGTTGCCGAGAATGAGTGGACCATGCGCGAGTTCGGCACTCAGGCGGTGGTCTGGCAGACCGCAATGAACCCCGTGATCGCCCTCGAGCTCCTCGCTGACGGTGCGTGGGCGGGGTCAGGAGTGCTCGGACCAGAGGCCTTCGACGCTGTTCCCTACCTCGACCTCATGCGTGAGGGACACGGTCAGACGTGGGGCCTGCGCGACACGGCGCTCTGAGCAGCTGGCCCCTCAGCCAGCTGCCGCCATCGCCTTCTCCAGGACATCGAGACCCTCGTCGAGGAGCGCGTCGGGAATCGTGAGCGGCGGCAGGAAGCGGATGACGTTGCCGTAGGTGCCCGTCGTGAGCATGACGACTCCCTCGCCGTGACAGGCCTTCGCAATCGCCGAGGTGGCCTCGGGATTCGGTGACTGCCCGTCAGCGGCGACCAGTTCGATGGCCATCATGGCGCCGCGCCCGCGAATGTCGCCGATCACGGGATGACGCTCGGCCATCGAGCGCAGTCGATCGGACAGGTGGTTCCCGATCTGCCGGGCCCGCTGGCGCAGGTCTCCCTCGCGCATCGCCCGGATTGAGCCGAGGGCCGCCGCACAGGCCACAGGGTTGCCGCCGTAGGTCCCCCCGAGCCCACCGGAGTGAACGGCATCCATGAGCTCGGCACGACCGGTCACGGCGGCCAGCGGAAGACCGCCCGCGATGCCCTTGGCCGTGGTGATGAGGTCCGGCACCACGGCCTCGTGCTCGGAAGCGAACCAGTCGCCGGTGCGGCAGAAGCCGGTTTGGATCTCATCGGCGACGAAGACAATGCCATTGGCCTGAGCGAAATCCGCCATCGCGGAGAAGAAGCCGGGCGCCGGGACGATGAAGCCGCCCTCACCCTGGATGGGCTCGATGATGATGGCCGCCACATTGGTGGAGCCGATCTCCTTGTCGATGCGGGAGATCGCACGACGTGCCACCTCCGGTCCCGGGAGCCCACCGTCACGGAAGGGATAGGAGGTCGGGACGCGATAGACCTCGGGAGCGAAAGGGCCGAAGGACTGCTTGTAGGGCATGTTCTTTGCCGTCAGCGCCATCGTGAGGTTCGTTCGACCGTGGTAGCCGTGCTCGACCACGACCACGGCCTGCCGTCCGGTCGCAGCACGCGCGATCTTGACGGCGTTCTCCACGGCCTCGGCACCGGAGTTGAACAGTGCTGACCGCTTCGCATGATCACCGGGGGTGAGGTCGTTCAGCTGCTCGCAGACCTCGACGTAGCCGGCATACGGCACGACCATGAAACAGGTGTGCGTGAATCGGGCAGCCTGCTCAGTGACAGCATCCACGACGTAGGGGTTCGCATTGCCCACCGTGGTCACTGCGATGCCCGAGGCCAGATCGATGAGTGAGTTGCCGTCAACATCGACGATGACCCCTCCGCCCGCTCTCTCGACGAAGACGGGCATCATCCCGCTCACTCCCGCGGAGACAGCCGCCGTGCGGCGGGCCATGAGCTCACGACTTCGGGGGCCGGGCAGCTCGGTGACGAGGCGCCGCTCCTGCGGCAGATCGCTTCCGATGGGGAGCGTGGACATGGATCCTCCGAGTGGATCGTAAGTTGAACAGGCGAGCCCAGCCTACGCCGCTTCTCTCGGTCCCCGCAGGGGCTGACGAGCGCTGACTCGGGCATGATCCGTTCGTGACCCAGCGCAGCGTCGTCCTGCTCGGCAGCACCGGCTCCATCGGCACCCAGGCCCTCGATGTCATCCGGCGCAATCCGGACCGGTTCCGGGTCGTGGGTCTCGCGGCGGGCGGCGGTCGTGCCGATCTGCTCGCTGAGCAGGCCGCGGAATTCGGCGTACGCCATGTCGGCGTGGGGGATGAGAGCGCGGTAAACGCCGTGCGCGCTGCGGTCCCGGGCGTGACGATTCACGCGGGAGGCAGGGCGGCGGCGGAGATCTCTGCCCTGCCCTGCGATGTCGTGCTCAACGGCATGAGTGGAGCCAGTGGACTGGTCCCGACGCTGACAGCGCTGGCGGCGGGCAGCACCCTCGCACTGGCGAACAAGGAGTCCCTCATCATCGGCGGTCCGCTCGTCCAGGCAGCCGCCGGACCAGGGCAGATCGTGCCGGTGGATTCGGAGCACTCGGCCCTCGCACAGTGCCTGCGCGGAGGTCGTCACGACGAGGTGAAGCGGCTCGTGCTCACCGCGAGCGGAGGGCCGTTCCGGGGTCGTGACCGTGAGTCGCTTCGTTCAGTGACCGTTGCCGACGCGCTTGCTCACCCGACGTGGTCGATGGGGCCGCTCGTGACGATTAACTCAGCCACCCTCGTCAACAAGGGCCTCGAACTCATCGAGGCGCACCTGCTCTTCGGGATCCCGATCGAACGCATTGACGTCGTCGTGCACCCGCAGTCGGTGGTCCATTCGATGGTGGAGTACGTCGATGGATCGACACTCGCTCAGGCCAGCCCTCCTGACATGCGGCTGCCCATCGCCTTGGGGTTGAGCTGGCCGGATCGCGTCGCCGAGGCGGCACCGGGCTGTGACTGGACACGGGCTGCGACCTGGACATTTGAGCCGCTCGATGACGCTGTCTTTCCCGCAGTGGACCTCGCGCGCCGGGCGGCGGCGGCCGGCGGTGTCGCACCGGCCGTGTTCAATGCCGCGGACGAGGTGGCGGTGGGTGCGTTCCTCGAGGGCCGCCTCAGCTTCCTCGGAATTGTCGAGATCGTCGGGCAGGTGCTCGGGGAGCATCTCGCCGCCGCGAGTCCGGCTGGCATGCGGCAGGGGAACCCGCTGACCCTGTCGGACGTCCTTGACGGTGACGCGTGGGCGCGAGGACGGGCCCACGACCTGATCGGGTTCCGGAGCGACACCGGCTCGCAATGAGTGGAGGATGACACCGTGGCTGTGGCTCTGCAGGTGACCGGGATCGTTGTCTTCGCGCTGCTCATCATCGGCAGCATCGCCCTGCACGAGGTCGGACACCTCGTGCCCGCCAAGAAGTTCGGGATTCGGGTTCCGCAGTACATGATCGGGTTCGGACCCACGATCTGGTCCCGCACCCGCGGTGAGACGGAGTACGGCATCAAGGCCATTCCGTTGGGCGGCTACATCCGGATGATCGGCATGGTCCCGCCGGCGAAGGGGGATGAGTCGGGCACGGTCACCAGTGGAAGCACCGGTCGTCTTGCTGCTCTCGTCGACACCGCCCGGGAGGATGCGGCCGTCGAACTGCAGCCCGGGGACGAGAACCGCCTCTTCTACAAGCTTCCGGTGCGCAAGCGGATCGTCGTCATGCTGGGTGGCCCGGTCATGAACCTGATCCTGGCCGTCGTGCTCTTCACGATCGTCCTCGTCGGGATCGGCCTGCCCACCGCCACGACCCAGGTGGCCGCCGTCGTCCCCTGCGTCCCGACCGCG
>CAZLHZ010000253.1:0-3898 GCA_964559285.1 uncultured Actinomycetes bacterium
TCGGCGACCACCGTGCCATCGGCGCGACCGCGGACCTGAGGCTGGACGATCTTCATCACGGCCCCCATCGCCCGCATTCCTGTGGCTCCAGCAGCAGCAGCGTCGGCCACCGCACTGTCCACGATCGCGTTGAGGTCTGACTCGGAGAGCTGCTCCGGGAGATAGGACTGGAGGACGGCCAGCTCAGCGAGCTCTGCTGCAGCCAACTCGAGTCGCCCCGCGGTCTCGTAGGCTTCGGCCGCCTCCCGGCGTTTCTTCGCCTCGCGGGAGAGGACCATGATCACCTCATCATCGCTGAGGACCCTGGCCTGCACGCCGGAGACCTCCTCTGTGGTGATGGCTGACAGGGCCATCCGCAGGGTTGCCATGCGCACCTTGCTCGCCTCATCACCGGTGGCCTTCATGGCCGCGGTGAGGTCAGCGCGCAACTTCTCCTTCAGGCTCATGGCCTGATCCTGCCCAACGGGCGTCCCTCGTGCATCAGCGGGTGTGCACTGGCATCCTCGTCGGGTGACATTCTGGACGGGAACCCTCCGTCGGCGGGGTAGGCCAGGAGCTCGTGCCGGGATGATGGCCATCCTGCTCTGCCTGGGCATGGCCCCCGCTGCTCACCCCGCGACCGCCTCCGCGGCTCCACCCCCGGCAGCCGACGTACATCGATCGCCAGATGTCACCGCGATGTCACCAGAGCCTGAGACCATGTCGCGCTCACGAGACGTGTGGAAGCCCCGCGTCATGGCGGTGCGCATGAACGGAGCGGCTGCGGTCCCGCGCCTCGACACCCAGCGGGATTCACAGGCAGTGACCATCCGGATCCACGTCTCTGACACTGGATCGGGCACCGTCGGTGTCAGTGCCCTCGTGACCTCTCCCACTGGCTCTCAGTCACGGGTGGAGGCGACGCTCATATCCGGTTCACCCGCAGATGGATGGTGGAGAGCTCGACTCGTCCTGCCCAGTCGCAGTCCAAGGGGAATCCACCGCGTCAGCGTCGAGGCGATCGATGCCGGTGGACTCGTGACCCTCCTACACCCCGGTGATGATGGCTTTCTGCGCACCTCGCGGTCGGTGGTCGGCCCCGGCGTGGTGCGGCAGATTGGCGTGGGGGATGCCTTGGCTCCTCAGGTGACCGCGGTAGACGTCAGCGATACCTCGATCTCGACATTCCGGTCGGCAGCTGAGATCACGATCACCACCGATGTCACAGATAGTGATGCTGGGGTGGCGGATGTCAGCATCATCGTCAGTGGTCCCGACTGCGTCTCGTGCTTTCTGCCCGACATGACCGAACAAACATCAGGTGATGGGACTTCTGGGCGTTGGCAGCGAATCATCACATTCCCCGTGGGCAGCCCCAGAGGTTCTTACCGAGTCTCCATCAGCGCCCGTGATCAAGCAGGGAATTCCGTGACAATCGCATCGGTGACGACCGGTGACCTCCGCAGTCGCGGGACGGTGATCGGGCCGAGCACCATCATGCAGCGCGGCGACGGGCGAGTGATCGAGGGCTACCCGGTTCTCCTCGATGGGGAGAATGTCATTGGTCGGGCCACCAGTGTTGCACCGGGGGACACGATTGGGTTCGCCTTGTCCACCGGTACCGAGCCGCCCACCTCGGTAGATCTGCGGATCACCGATGCCCGAGGCCGACTCATGGCCACCCTGACGTCTGTCGATGTACCTCAGCAGGTTGAGTCGAACACGCCATGGCTGTCCGGGCAAGGGTTCGAGATCGTCACCCGATTCACGATTCCCCACCACTGGGAATCCGGGGTCTACATGCTCCGAGATGATCCAGCGATGTCCTTCGTCGTGCGTCCCGATGCGGCACAACTGGACTCGGGAAATGACAAGGATCGCGTGGGCGTACTGGTGTCGACAAATACGTTCAACGCCTACTCCATCACGGCTGGCTGGAGTCTCTACGCACACCCCTATCCAACGACAGTGGTGAGCTTCCTTCGCTACCTGAACCAGGTGAAGGAACGTGAGTGGTTGCCCCTGATCGAATACCTCTCCACACATCATTCGACAAGGGACTTGCCACTCATCATGCTCTCCGATCTTGACCTGCAGACATCGGACTATCTCGAGCGGCTGGACACTCTGGTCATCGTGGGACACTCGGAATACTGGACCCAGCGAGCACGAGACAACGTGGATCGCTTTATTGACGTCGGTGGCAACATCATCGTGGCCAGTGGCAACACCATGTGGTGGCGGTCTCGCTACAGTTCCAATGGTAGGCAGCTCGTGGTCGCCAAGGACCCTGGCGGCAATCGCACCTGGTCCAGTCTCTGGACCGAGCTGGACCCTCGACTGTCAGCGGTTCGCACTCTCGGCGGCGACTTCAATCGAGGTGGATTCGGTGTGGCACGACGCCCTGAGGCTGACGGCTGGGGCGGCTACCTCATCTGCCAGCCAGACAATCCCATCTTTAGCGGCACAGGACTGGAGTTCGGTGATGTCCTTCCGCTGTTCAATGCAACGGAGTACGACGGTCCGCCCATCCTCGGTTTTGATGTCAACGGCTGTCCGATTCCCGATGCCAGTGCCGTCGACGCAGTGGGGTTCGAGATCCTCGGCTTTGACCTGGGGTATCGCCAGAGGGTGGAGGTAACGACGTACACCATGGGTGGCATCACCCTTGTGAAGCGCAGCCCAACCTCTGGAACTGTTGTCCACTTCGCCACCAAGGACTTCGGCACGACGCTGTCCGCAGCTGATGAGGCCCCCTTCACCCGCGCAGCACGACAGATTCGCCGCATCCTGTCCAACACGATTGATCTGCTTCATCGCGATGCGCTCAGTGTGGCGCCACCCCCGGCGGCTCCCCCAGTGACAACCCCGTTCACCACCCCCTCCACCACCCCGCTTCCACGGGACTTCCGGTGGATTGTCCACAGACCACCCCATGATCAGAACCCTCGATTCACCGGAACCGGCTGACCGACCGGCGTGGCAGGATGGCCGCCATGAAGCCGCTGACACGCGCCCTACTCGGGCTCACGGGCGTCAGCACCGCGACACTCGCTTACGCGCTGTGGGAGGCACGGCAGTTCACGCTCCGCCGCGTCAATGTCCCGATCCTGCCCGCAGGCAGTCCCCCCGTGCGGCTCCTTCACCTCACCGACCTGCATCTCACCCCCGGCCAGACCGGCAAGCGCGAGTGGCTGCGGTCACTGGTCGAACTTCGACCCGATGCCGTCATCGTCACCGGTGACTTTCTTGCGCATCGCGATGCCGTCCCGGTTGTCATGGAGGCCTTGGATCCACTGCTCGATCTGCCAGGCGCCTTCGTTCTGGGCAGCAACGACTACTTCGCGCCCCGCGGTGCCAACCCGCTGCGCTACCTGAGCGGACCGTCCTCGGTCGACACACGTCGCGAGCAACTTCCCTGGCCCGACCTTGTTGCTGGGTTGACCTCCGCCGGCTGGCTCGACCTTGGCAATGCCCGCGGTCGACTGGATCTGGAGAACGTGCGCCTTGATCTGCGCGGTGTGGATGATCCCCACATCGGCCGTGATCGGTACGCCGATGTCCAGGGCCCCGTCGATCCGGCCGCACCCGTGACGCTGGGTGTCGCGCATGCGCCGTACCTGAGAGTTCTTGATGCCATGGCGGCCGACGGCCTGGACCTCATCGTGGCCGGTCACACGCACGGGGGCCAGGTGTGCATTCCCGGGATCGGGGCCCTGGTGACCAACTGCGACCTTGATCGTGCCCGCGCGAAAGGCCTGTCACGGCATCCCAGCAGTGACGGAGGCTCCTGGCTCCATGTCTCCGCAGGTGTGGGGACCTCGCCCTACGCGCCGGTGCGTCTCGCCTGCCCACCGGAGGCCACGGTGCTGACGCTCACCGCGGGCGGCTAGACTTCGTCGGCACCGCCGGGGTGTAG
>CAZLHZ010000254.1:0-1706 GCA_964559285.1 uncultured Actinomycetes bacterium
GGTCGTCATGTGGTTCGCATCCGGGAATCGTGACGAGGAGAAGTTCGTCGACCCCTACACGCTCGACTTGAGCCGCTTCCCGAATGATCACATGACCTTCGGCAAGGGAGTGCATAGCTGCATGGGGGCAAATCTTGCCCGCCTCGAGATCAAGATCATGTTCGAGACCTTGCTTCCCCGCCTTGACTCGATCGAGCAGATCGGTCCCATGGATCGGGTGCGGTCCAACTTCGTCAATGGTGTCAAGAGATTCCCCGTGCGAGTCAGGGCGAAGTGAGGCGAGCATGAGTGGGGACATGCCCTCCGAGCATGACGTCGACCTGCTGATTCGAGAGGTGCGCCTCGATGCCGATGGGGTGGTGGTGCTGACTCTCGTGGACCCGGCGGGACATTCGGTGCCCGAGTGGCAGCCGGGAGCCCACGTTGACCTCGTCCTCACCGCAGACCTTGTCCGGCAGTACTCCCTGTGCGGATCACCCGAAGATCGCAGTCAGCTCCAGGTTGGTGTGCTGCGAGCCGCCGACAGCCGCGGCGGGTCGGCGTACATCCACGAACACCTGAAGGCTGGCAGCACTCTCAGCGTGCGCGGGCCGCGGAACCACTTCCCGCTGCTGCCCTCCCCGCGCTATCTCTTCATCGCGGGGGGCATCGGGATCACGCCGCTTCTGCCGATGATCAGGCAGGCCGAGGCGGCCGGTGCGCAGTGGCACCTCTACTACGGGGGTCGGTCGCGATCAAGCATGGCCTTCCTCCCCGAGTTGGAGGCCTATGACGATCGGGTGACGGTGCTGCCAGACGACGAGCCGGGCAGGGCCATGCCCCTGCATCTTGAATCCATTCTCGGCTCGCCGCAGGCGGAGACCCTCGTCTACTGCTGCGGACCGGAGCCGCTGCTCGCGGCTGCGGAGAAGGCGTGTGAGTCATGGCCGTCGGGTGTGCTGCATCTGGAGCGCTTCACACCGAAGACGGTCGCCGATGCGCCGACTGTCGAGTTCACGGTCGTGCTTGAGAGATCCGGGATCACCATCACCGTCGGCACCGATGACACGATCTTCAGCGCCGCGGAGCGCGCCGGTGTCTCCGTGCTGGGCTCCTGCCGCGAGGGCATCTGCGGCACCTGCGAGACGGTGGTCCTCGAAGGAGAGGTAGATCATCGAGACTCTGTACTCAGCGCCTCCGAGCAGGCCACGAATGAGTCGATGATGATCTGCGTCTCTCGGGCGCGGGGACCACGCCTCGTCATCGATCTGTGACGAGGACTGTCCCGCTTCGGCTACAGGTCCTCCAGGTACTCGTCGATCTCCCAGGCGGTGACCTCGCGGGTGCTCGTATCACTGACCTCAGCCTCATAGCGCTCAACCTCATCGGACTTCATCGCGGTGAAGGCATCGATGAAGTTGCCCGGCAGGTAGTCGCGCAGGATGGCATCGGCCTGCAGCGCTGCAAGGGCAGCGTTGAGCGACATCGGCAGAACGGGCGCAGACTCGTCCTCATAGGACCAGCCGTGCACTGCCGGTGCGAGGGAAAGCTGTCGCGTGATGCCGTCCAATGCGGCCGCGAGCACCACCGCGATGATGATGTAAGGATTGGCTGTCCCATCACCGATGCGCAGCTCAGCGCGGGTTCCCTGCCCCCGCTCCGGTGGGATCCGGATCATCGTTGAGCGATTGTCGTATCCCCAGTTTGCGCGGTAGGGCGCGAGTGTG
>CAZLHZ010000254.1:1716-3888 GCA_964559285.1 uncultured Actinomycetes bacterium
GTCCAAGGCGCTTGTAGGAGGGGACTGGGGGATTGCTGAAGGCGGCAAGTGCCGGTGCATGTGCCAGAACACCGGCGATCATCTGCTGAGCGATGGGAGAGAGCTGGCCATCAGGTGTGCCCATCTGATTGACACCGTCGGTGTCATTGACGGAGAAGTGCAGGTGGAAGCCACTGCCGCCCTCGTCATTCCACGGCTTGCCCATGAAGGTGCCCAGAATTCCGCGGCCCGCGAGGACATCCTTGATTGCCGTCTTGAACAGGAACGTCCGATCGGCCGCATCCATGGCCTCGCTGTGCCACAGATTGATCTCATACTGGGAGGGGCTGAACTCGTGATTGCCGGCGAAGGCCCCGATATTAAGTCGGTCAAGCATGCGCAGCAGATGCAGGAAGTGTCCGTCCGGGTCGACGAGCGATCCGGTCATGTAGACGCGACCGGTTTTGTTGAGGATCCGCTGCCACACTCCATGCGGCCTGTGGGCGAGATAGAACTCCAGCTCGGGACCACAGATGGGCGTCAATCCCAGCGCGGCATAGCGGTCAAGAACTGAGCGCAGGACAGCGCGCGGTGCGACGGTGCTGCGGGATCCGTCCGGGTTGTCGATGTCGCCGATCGCGTAGGCGACACCGGGATGCCACGGGATGGGGCGGATGGTGTCAACGTCAAGGCGCGACACCATGTCGGGGAGGCCGTCGCTCATGCTCCCTGCACCGTCGAGCACTCCGCCCCGTGTTGTCGTGACCCACGCGCCCTGGCAGAACGCCGGTCCGTGTGCAGCAGCTCGCTCGAGCTGTGAAACGAGCAGGTCCTTCGACCGGGTGATCCCGATGAGGTCGGTGAAGATGAGCCGGACGACATCGATGCCCTGGTTTTCCAGAGTCCGTCGCGTGTCAGCTAGGTCGTTCTGCATCGTCGCCTCCGTGGCTGGCCGGGATGTGAGCAATGTCGTTCGGGTCCGCACGATCTTTGCGATAATAGGACGCAGCCGTCGCGACCGGTAGGAATCCGGCAAAATCTCAGGATCGCGGCTGCCGACGTCCACATCCACGAAGGGGCCACAGATGCGCGTCCTGATCCTCGAACATGACCACGTCAGCCCTCCCGGACCGGTCGCCGAGCGATTCGCCGACCGCGGCTACGACGTCGTGGAGCAGATCGTCGTGCCCGGTGACCACTTCCACGCACCGAACGTTCCGTTCACCTTCCCGGATCCGGCGGACTTCGACGTGCTCGTCCCGATGGGTGCACCGTGGGGTGCATGGGACGATGCCACGATCGGCGCCTGGCTGACTCCGGAGATCGAGTGGCTCACGGACGCCGACCGACAGGGCATCCCCGTCCTCGGCATCTGCTTCGGTGGCCAACTGCTGGCGCGTGTGCACGGTGGCTCCGTCGGCCGCGCCCCCAGGCCCGAGATCGGCTGGTCGACGGTGTGGACCGACGACGACGACCTCATTGCGCCCGGCCCGTGGTTTGAGTTCCACTACGACCGCTGGGTGCTTCCCCCCGGGAGTGTGGAGATCGCCCGCAATGCCCGCGCCTCGCAGGCGTTCGTCCTTCGACGCAACCTCGGTGTGCAGTTCCACCCCGAGATGACGGCGCTCTCGCTGGAGCTGTGGATGGCCAACGGCGGTCGATCCCTTGTCGAGGCAGATGGCCAGGATCCGGATCTGCTGCTGGCGCACCTGCGCGCCGAGGAGTCGGCCGCGGCCCTGCGCACGCACCGCCTTGTCGACGCCTTCCTCGATCGGGTGGCCTGTGCCCCCGTGACCTAGGGTGGCGCCACAACCGGAAGGGGTGGATCGTGGCGGGACCGCACACGCTGGCCGAAACGGAGCGCATCGCGCACGACCGCGTCGCCGGTCTCAACCTCGATGTCCGCGCGATGGCCGTCGCATCAAATCTCTTCCGTGCGGCTACCGCCGTGCGCAATCACATGGTCAACACGGTGCTGGCCAAGGAGGACCTCACGTGGACGGCCTTCGTTGTCCTGTGGGTGGTGTGGATCTGGGAGAGCGCTGAGACCCGGATGGTGGCGGAGGAGGCGGGAGTCTCGAAGGCGACCCTGAGTGGCGTCCTCAACACTCTCGAAGGACGAGGGTTGGTACGCCGCGAGCGAGCGCCTGACGATGGCCGGCTCGTGCTCGTGACGTTGACTCCCTCGGGAAA
>CAZLHZ010000255.1:0-3870 GCA_964559285.1 uncultured Actinomycetes bacterium
TAGGAGTAGAGGGCGGTGATGAGGCTCTCGCTGCCGCCTCCGGTGAGCACACCGCAGGCCTGTGTCGGCAGGTCGTCGCCGTGCAGCATGCTGACCGCCATCGCGACGATCTCGGCCTCGAACTTCGTTGCCGAGGGATACATGTCGCGCTGCAGCACATTGGCGTGCGCGAACTGAGTGAACACCTCGCCGAGGAAACGGTAGTGCTCATGATCGCCGCTGTAGAGGCTGCCGGAGACGCGACCGGCATCCCCCTGGGCATCCTCACGGTGGGCCATGTCACTGACCTGGGCGAGGATCTCAGTCCGGTCCGCCGGGTGTTCGGGAATGCGGCGGTAGGTCGTCGTCGTCCGGCGATATGGGTAGAGGTCGTCGAGGATCCGGTCCAGATCCGTGGGCTCGGCTGCCATGGCGCGAGCCTAGGTGCTGCTCAGTCCTCGCGTCCCTTGCTCCGGCGACCTCGGATGCGATCGATCTCCCGCTGGGACTCCCGCTCAGCGATCGCCTGCCGCTTGTCGTGCGTCTTGCGACCACGTGCCAGTCCGATGTCGACCTTGGCGTAGCCGTCCTTGAAGAACAGCCGCAGCGGGATGATCGTCAATCCGGACTGACGGGTCTCCACGTCGAGCTTGCGGATCTCGTCCCGGTGCAGGAGCAGTTTGCGCTTGCGCCGCGGGGCGTGGTTGTTCCACGTGCCCTGGTCATATTCAGGGATGTGCACGTGATGCAGCCACGCCTCGCCGTCATCAATGGTGGCGAAGCCGTCGGTGAGCGAGGCGCGTCCGGCGCGCAGGGACTTCACCTCAGTGCCGGTGAGGACCACACCTGCCTCGAACACCGCGAGGATCTCGTAGTCGTGTCGGGCCTTCTTGTTCTGGGCGATGCTGCGCTCGCCCTTCTGTCGTGGCATGTGCGTCCCCTAACCCTGATCGCCTGCGGATGCGAGCAGCCCGCGCAGCACCTCAAGGGCACGCGTCTGAGCCTGCACACCGGCGGCGGACACATCGATATCAGGTGTCACCCCGATGCCGTCGATCATCCGTCCCCCGGGAGTGACGTAGCGAGCCACGGTGAGCTCGAGAATGCTGCCATCGGAGAGGTGGTAGTGCGCCTGCACGGTGCCCTTCCCGAAGGTCTGCGATCCGACGATGACCGCACGCCCCCGGTCCTGCAGGGCCGCAGCCACGACCTCGGCGGCGCTGGCGGTGCTGCCGTCGACCAGGACGACCAACGGGGTCGTGGTGTCGCCGTCACCGAGGGCCTCAAGAACGGGGTCACCCTCGTCACGGGTCGTGTAGCTCACGACCGGTCCACCGGACAGGAAGATGCTGGCCACCTCCACGGCCTCTGCCAGCAGCCCGCCGCCATTGCCACGCAGGTCGAGGATGATGCCTCCGATGGGATCTGGCGTGCGCGCGAGGGCTTCCCGAAGGTCCCCACCCACCCCTCGGGTGAATGCGGGGATCGCGAAGGTCGCGATCCCCGCCGCCGGACGGGTGGGGACGATGGAAACGGCTACCGTCTGGCTGCGACGCACCGTGAAGGTCCGGATCACGTTGTCGCGACGCACCGACACCTCGGCCACGCTGCCGGGCGCACCACGTAGCAGGTCTGCGACATGCGTCGCACTCTCCCCGACGATCGACTGTCCGTTCACGGCCACGACCTCGTCGTGGCGGGCGAGCCCTGCAGCCGAGGCGGGGGAATCCGCCCCGATCGCCGTGATCGAGACGGCACCCTTCGGCGATTCGGTCAGCCAGGCGCCGATGCCGCTGTAGCTTCCCGCGAGGCCGTCCTCGAATGCTCCCTCGTCAGCAGGCGGGATGTATCGACCCCATCCGTCACCGCTGGCTCGCACCATCGCCGCGATGGCCGCAGCCGTGAGATCGGCCGTGGACACCGGATCTGCAGCGGACGACTCGATGAGTCGGCGTGCCTCGTCGACCACGGAAGTCTCCGAGGACACCGCGGCACCGGGTGCGGGCTGAGGCAGCCCACCGCTGCCCACGATGCCGGTGACGACACCCAGCACATAGGCCACCGCGACCGCGCCCCCCACGAGGGCGAGGAGACGAGCGCGGGAGGACCAGGTCACGTGGTGAGTCTAGGTGCTGTCCCTGCACCCGCGAGGAGGTCAACCGTGGGGTAGCGGTCAGACCTTGAGGTAGCGCCGCAGCGTGAGGAAGGCGGCCACCGCGGCGAGAACGACACCGGTGAGGATGATGATCGGCGCCACCGCCATGACCGCGTCCCAGCCGATGAACGCCGTGAACTGGAATGACGGGACGAGCACCCGATCAATGAGCAGCAGTTTCACCACGACCAGCCCACCGATCGCCAGGACCGCTCCGGCGAGAGCGGCCAGGGCCGCCTCCAGCAGGAAGGGAAGCTGGATGTAGAACTTCGAGGCACCGACCAGTCGCATGATCCCGGTCTCCCGGCGCCGGGAGAAGGCCGCGATGCGCATCGTGTTGGCGATGAGCAGCACCGTCACCAGGAGCATCGCCACCGAGATGGCGATAGCGATCGCCTGCAGGCCCCCGAGCAGCTGGAAGAACTTGTCGAGCAGGGCCCGCTGGTCGTTCACCTGCTCAACACCCGGTCGACCTTGAAAGGCCGACGCGACCACTTCATATTGCGTCGGGTCCGAGAGCTTGACGCGGAATGACTCCGGCATGACCTCGGGCGTGATGCTGTCGATGATCGGGGAGTTGCGGAACTGGTCGACGAACCGCAGGTAGGCCTCTTCGCGGGTCTCGTAGTAGATCTCCTCGACCAGCGGGCGCAGCGACTCGAGATCAGTCTTGATGCGATCCCGCTGTGCGGGGGTGACCTCGCCGCCGGCGCACGAGGCGGCGTCAGAGTTCTTGCTGCACAGGAAGATCGAGACCTGCACCTTGTCGTACCAGTAGTCCTTCATAGTGTCGACCTGCGCGCGCACCAGCAGGCCCACGCCGAACAGGGCCAGGGACACCGCAACAGTGATGACGACCGCGAGGGTCATCGTGAGGTTACGACGCAGGCCGGAGCCCACCTCACCAAGGACGAAGAGCAGTCTCACGGATTTCCTCTCAGCGTTCCGGGTCAGCGAGCCAGGCCGTAGACGCCACGACTCTGGTCGCGCACGAGAATCCCCTGGTCGAGCTCGATGACGCGCTTGCGCATCTGATCGACGACCTGGGTGTCGTGGGTGGCCATGAGCACGGTGGTGCCGGTCCGGTTGATGCTGTCGAGCAGCTTCATGATTCCGACGGAGGTCGCGGGGTCGAGGTTCCCGGTGGGCTCGTCCGCGATGAGGATCGAGGGGCGGTTGACGAACGCGCGGGCCACGGCCACGCGCTGCTGCTCGCCACCGGAGAGCTCATCGGGATAGCGGCCCTCCTTGCCGGACAGGCCGACGAGCTCGAGGGTCTCCGGCACGAGCCGGCGAATCTGCTGCCGGGGACGGCCGATGACCTGCAGGGCGAAGGCGACGTTCTGGGCCACGGTCTTGGACGGCAGGAGGCGGAAGTCCTGGAAGACGCAGCCGATCTGGCGGCGCAGGGCCGGCACCTTCCAGTTCGACATCCGGGTCAGCTCGCGGCCCGCGACCCAGACCTGGCCCCGTGTGGGGCGCTCCTCGCGCAGGACGAGGCGCAGGAAGGTCGACTTGCCGGACCCGGAGGCCCCGACGAGGAAGACGAACTCGCCCCGCTCGATCTCCATGGAGACCTTGTCGAGGGCCGGACGGTTCTGGCTCGCGTAGAACTTCGTGACATTGTCGAAGCGGATCACAGGAGCCCTCTCGGGTCGGCGCACGCGCCTGCGGCTGCAGTCACCCCGGCAGTCTAGGCCGATCACGCTCCGGAATCGGGCACGAGGCGGGCCGCG
>CAZLHZ010000256.1:0-1807 GCA_964559285.1 uncultured Actinomycetes bacterium
GATCAAGCGCATGAGCCGCTGCTCCCACGCCACCGCCCGCACCATCTCGCGATAGAGCGCCAGCATGGTGCGCCGCTCGGTCACCGCCACCTCCTCGAAGGGCCTGAACGTAGCACTCGGCGGGCAGTCGAGTCCCGGATTTCGCCCAAGACATCCGATCATTCGTGGCTCTGGGTACGCCGTACCCGGGGCTCACCCGATTAGTCGACCCGAGACATCGGACCGTTGCCGGCGCATCGGGGGACGCCTATCCGAAGTGCTCGACGACCGGGGGAGCGGCGAAGTGAGGTCCGATATGTGAGCGCCACTCAGTGAAGAGTTCGGATCCCCGGAATCCCTCGGTGTGATCCTCAAGCCGTTCCCATGCAATGGTGAACAGGAAGACGCTGGGCCGCTCGACGCACCAGCCGTGAGCGGTGAAGCTGATGAATCCCTCCGCCCGTGGTAGGACGTGAGTAGCAGCACGATCCAGGGCCGCCACGAACTCCTGCTCATGGCCTTTCAGCACATCCACCATCGCCAGTTCGAGAATCATGGTCGTCAGGCTAGCCGAAGGTCACAGTCATGCCTTGGGTGGCGAGTCGCCGTAGGAGTGGGCACGTCCATAGCGACCTCCGGCGACACCCCGCATGAGGTCACCGAGCGACTGCACCTGCTCAGCGGTCAGGGTGATGTCGGCGGCACCGGCGTTGTCCGTGAGATAAGCACGTCGCTTCGTGCCGGGGATGGGGACGACATCCGGTCCCTGCGCGAGAAGCCACGCGAGGGCCAGCTGGCCGGGCGTGCATCCCAATGCTGTCGCTTCAGCGGCGAACTGCTCCACGAGCCGCTTGTTGTGCTCGAAGTTGTCACCGCTGAATCGTGGTGTGTTCTGCCGGTGATCGGTCTCCGGCATGTCGGACAGGTTGGTAATTGCGCCGGTGAGGAACCCTCGACCGAGGGGGCTGTAGGGAACGAGTCCGATGCCCAGCTCGCGAGCGACTCCGAGCACATCATCCTCAAGGTCACGCGTCCACAGCGACCATTCACTCTGAAGGGCAGCGATCGGGTGGACGGCACTGGCACGTCGCAGGGTGGCCGCGCTCGCCTCGGACAGGCCGATATAGCGCACCTTGCCCTGAGCCACGATGTCGGCCATCGCACCGATCGTGTCCTCGATCGGCACCTCCGTGCTCACTCGGTGGAGGTACCACAGGTCAATGTGGTCGACCTGCAGTCGGCGCAGGCTCCCATCGATCGCTGCGTACGCCGCTTCCGGGGTCCCCGTGAACACGTAGTTCGGGAGCACGCCGAACTTGGTGGCGATGACGATGCGATCTCGGTTGCGTCGCAGGACCGGGCCGATGAGCTCTTCGTTGTGACCCCGGCCGTAGACCTCGGCAGTGTCCCAGAAGGTCACGCCGAGGTCGATCGCAAGCTCAAGGGCGGCCTCAGCCTCCGGGATATCACGGACTCCGTAGAAGGCGGACATGGGCATGCAGCCCAGCCCGATGGCGCTGACCTCAAGACCCGATGTGCCAAGCATGCGTGTGTGCATGATGTCCTTCCGCGGACGAGTGGGCGTGATCCTAGCTCTCAGGGAGCAGCTCAGCGATCGGGTGACCGGTGTGGCCTCTAGCCGATGGAGGGTGCAACAGAGACTGTCACCGGGACCGCCACGCTCCCGCCGTAGCCATCAGTGATCGTCACCGTGAAGCTGTCGAACTTGTCCAACGCTGTGGCCCCGGGCATATTGGCTGCGGCACGGGCGCTCGCGGTCGGCGTGTAGGTGAATGCACCAGTTGACGCATTCACGCCGACTGTTCCC
>CAZLHZ010000256.1:1817-3854 GCA_964559285.1 uncultured Actinomycetes bacterium
TAGGTGAGGTCGTCGCTGTCAGCGCCGGTTCCCTTGATCGAGCCGGTGACGACTCCCGTTGCGGGGTTGGGTGAGCCGACGTTGGCACGTCCACCCGGGCGGGCATTCTGCGGACTGATCGGCACAGCGACCGGCAGAGCAGTCTTGCCCCCATCACCATCGGCGACCGTGACCGTGAAGGTATCGGTGTGCGCAGAATCCGGTGCGGCATCGGCAGCTGCCGCGTGGCGCGCCTGAGCCGACGGGGTGTAGGTCAGCACACCAGAGGTCGATGCGGACTTGGTGAGCTGCCAGATCAGGCGCCCCTTCTCGGTCCGCTGAGGAATCCGGATGCGCAGATTCCTGCTGTCCATATCCCTGGCCTTGATGATGATCCGGACTCTGCCGGTTCCGGCATCGGGTGTCTGGACCTTCACGGTGAGGGACGGAGCGGCGTTGGCAGCGGGCGCTCCCGCAGCCGCCACTGGAAGTGCAGCCCCGGACGTGACGAGTGCTGCGGCCGCAGCACCTGCGACCCATTGAAGAACACGCAGTGTGCTCGGTGACTGGGACATGGCTCGCTCCTTGGCTGGATAGTTCAGATGAGGCAGCCTAAGCGGTCGTGCTCACCGGCTGTCCAGCCAGAACCTGGTCATCGACGGTCGAATTGTGCCGCGACGCCTCCCACCGTGAGTAGCCGATGGCCACGATCGAAGCAGCGAGCACGAGGATGCCTCCGATGATGTTATCGACAACGCGCTGCTCACCGAGCTGGGCGACCTGCGGCAGGGCCAGCGCATTGAGGCAGGCAGCAGTCGGCACCATGAGCACGTAGTAGATCCAGGGCCTGCGACTGAACTTGGCCGTTGCGGCGGCCACGCCGAAGATCAAACCGATGATGTAGACCCAGAGCAGAGACCTCACCTGGGTCACGATGATGATGACGAAGATGGACCCGCAGACCGTGCCGACAATCCGGATGAGGGTTGGCCGCAGCACTGATGCCTCACCAATCGGGGCCAGTACCAGAATGGTGGCGACGAGGAAGGCTCCGCCGTACATCTTGGGGTGATCAAGGACGTAGTAGGTCGAGATCGTGCACAGCAGGGTGATGATGAGGGTGTAGCGAATCGCCTCGCTGCGCGGGTGCGGCTTCGCGGCCGGCAGGTGCGCCTTGCGCAGCAGGAGTGGGCAGACCAGCACGGGGAAAACTCCGCCGATGAAGAAGATGGCGGCCATCCACAGCAGGTAGACAGTGTCGGTGCGATCCACCACGGGTGTGGCGCCCCACGGCGGCGGGGTGATGAGTGACCACGCGACCATCACCGGAACGAGGAGCCCGGCGCGCTGGAGACCCCACCGGGACATGAGGCCCACCATGAGGCACATGAGGGCCATGAGCGCGGCACCGGAGACGGGTGAGGCACCCGCGACGATGGTCAGGGGGCCGAGGAAGCCGAGCACGATGGCGGTTCGCAGGCCGAGGCTGCTGCCACCGACCGCAACCGCACCGATACCGGCGAGCGCAGGGATCGACGCCCAGGTGGCCGCGGGTTCCGCATGACCTGTGATGACGGCCGTGGCGATGAGCATGATGATCGCCGGGATGAGCAGGACGAGAACCAGGCTCAGCGCGATGATGAGGCGCTTGATCAGGACTGGACGGTGACGGAGGGACGCTGAGGGTGCCGTGGTGGACATGGGTCGCGAGTGTAGGCGCTCTCGTGTCAGTCGTGGGTGAACACCACGGGTACCCCTGCCGCCGTTGGTTCCGGTCCGAGACGGCAGGGGTGGTCATCCGTGGTGGGTGCAGCAGCGGGCAGCCTCCTGGCTCAGGAGGAGATTCCCACGTCTCTCCACGGAGCGTGCGCCCGTGTCATCCGCTACGCCTCTCGGGATGCCGTCGACCGGCCCACCGAGTCCAGGGGGGTGTCGTCATCGCCCCGGTGGTGTCAGGTCCGAGCGGCCGGTCCTGAGTCCATGTGCTGTCGACGCACGGCTGGATCTCGTGAGGAGTAGGCGCTGAGGGTTGGGTAGTAGTCGCTGGGCAGATCAGCT
>CAZLHZ010000257.1:0-3817 GCA_964559285.1 uncultured Actinomycetes bacterium
GGCCCTGACCCTCTGGGCGCTACCGATTGCGAACGTCACTGCTGATCTGGCGTGTGCGGCCACGCTGGGCTTTATCGTCGTGGGGTCACTGCTGGTGCCGCGGCCGGAGCCGCGACTGCTGCGGATCGCATCCATCGCCGCCCTGATCTGGCTCGCGGCCGTGCTCTGCCAGATCGTCCTCACGGTCTCAGAGGTCCTCGCCCGCTCGATCTCGGACTCCCTGCAGTGGACCGTCCTGCAGTCACTGCTGACCCAGACCCAGCTTGGTCAGGTGCTGTTGTCACAGGTAGTCCTCATCGCGGTCACCGCGCTGCTCGCGTGGGCGATCCTCGGCCGGATCACGGCAGGCTTCGTCACCCTCACCGCCCTGTCGGCTGTGGTGCTCCCGTCGATCACCGGTCACGGTGGTCTGCATTCCGGGCATGTTGCCGCGTCACTGAGTCTTGGTTTCCATCTCGCGGGCATGGCGCTGTGGGTGGGAGGACTTGCCGCCGTGTGCATCCTTGCCGTTGTGGCCCCGGAGTTCGCTGCGGTGGGTGTACGCCGATTCAGCGTGCTTGCTCTCATCTGTGTCATTGCCGTGGCCGAGAGTGGTGTGCTCAATGCATCACTGCGCCTCGACAGTGTGTCGGCTCTGCTCACGACGCCCTACGGCGCTTTCCTGCTGGCCAAGTCCACGCTCGTCGTTGCTCTCATCGCACTCGGCTGGCGTTGGCGCACGCGTGTCATCCCGGTGATCGGGGAGGCAGCGACCGGAGTGGTACTGCGCCGGCTCGCGGCGTACGAGCTGGGATTCATGGGGGTGACGATCGGGTTGGCGGTCGCGCTCGCGAGGACGGCCCCACCGAGTGGTGTGCCCGCTGGTGTGCCCATGACCCTGTTGTCCCTTGCGGTGCTGGGGCTCGGACTTCCGCTGACGCTGGCTCTGGTGCGGCCGCTGCGCGGAAGGCTCAGTGATGTCGCGCGACGCTTCCCTGAGGCGTGCGGTGTCGTGACGCTCATGCTGGCGCTGGTGCTGAACGCGGTGGTGCGGGCTGATCCACCGGGTGCGGCACTGCTGGAGCTGCTGCTGTCGGTGGCCGTGGTGATCGCGGGATTCTGTTTCGTCTCTGGTGCGCTGTGTGAGCGCGGCTGGCCAGCGGTGCTCATTCTGATGCTGCTGTGGCCCGCGGCCGCGTGGTGGATCGGTCGAGAGGGGTTGGCGGACACGTTGTGGTCGGGAGTGGTTGCGGTGCTGCTGGGGGAGGCACTGCTGCTCACGGTCCTACTGGTGGGACGTCGACAGGAGGCAGCGCATGGCCGAAGAGGATGAGCGCCGGCGCAAGGTGCGCGACTTCTGGCAGCTGCACCTGCCTCTCGTCGTGGGGCTGACCATCACCGTCATCGCCACGATCATCGAGATTCGGCGTGCGGGCGAGGGAGTGGACCGGGCCTGGGGCTACTCCTTCCAGTGGCCACTCATCGGCATCATCATCGTGCTGATCTGGAATCGCTATCGCAAACACGGCAGTGTCACCTCGTGGTTCACGAACCGCTATCGCGATCGCATTGCGAGATTCCAAGCGGAGGATGAGGCGGCCGAGCAGGTGCAGGTGTCAGCCTCTCAGGAGGCGGAGCCACTCGACCCCGAGGCGAGGGCCTGGCAGGACTATCTCGAGGACCTGAGACGTCGGGATCCCCCGGGGATCCGTGATCATGGTGATTCCACACTGCCCTAGGCGAACGAGGGGCTACTGATGCCCAGGTGCCAGCCCATGCGGTTGAAGATTGACAGGTCGCCAGATTCTGTCGATCGGCATCACGTGCAGGCGATCGTCATATGTGTAGGAGCGAGGCCCGGTCGAGAGCACCACTCCTGCAACGAAATTGCTGCCCACGGCGTCTCGTAGTTTGCGCAGCCCCTTGAAGTCCTGGCCGCTGACGCGTTCACTGGCTTTGACTTCAAAGGCCAAGACACGGCCATCATGGTGCTCGATGATGAAATCGACCTCGTCACCGTCATGTGTTCGCCAGTGACCGATGACCGGCGCCTCAGGAAGCCAGGACACCTGCTTGGTCAACTCACCCACGACGAAGGTCTCGAGCAGATAACCGAAGTCGGTCAGTGCTGTCGGATTCAGAGTTGCCAGTTTCTGCGGGCTGATGTGCATCAGTCGAGCGGCCAGCCCAGAGTCAATGACATGAATCTTCGGTGAGGATGCGGCCCGTGCACGCAGTGTCTTGCCCCATGCTGGAAGTTGCACGACAAGGAAGAGGTCCTCGAGCAGACGCAGGTAGCCGTCAAGTGTCGGACGACTCGTGTTCAGACCGGCCGTCACTCGCGAGACGTTGAGAATCTGCGCGGTCTGCCCGGCGAGACGCCCGAGGAGATCCCGGAGGATCGCGCGCTGCCGAATCTTCATCAGCTCACGTGCGTCCCGCTCAAGCGACTGCCTGACGAAGTCATCGAACCAGCGGTTTCGGGCCGCGCTCTCCCGGCGCAGTGCCAAGGGGAACCCGCCGGCGCACAGGCGGTCGGCGTACTCCTGTCGTGTCGTCGTGGAGGTGGGATGGGTCGCCACCGCAGCCTCATGGTCGTCGAACAGAGCCTCGACGAGGTCCTCGACATCCCCGGCGATCTCTCCCTGCGAGAGGGGCAGGACTGTGAGGGTGTGGAGTCGGCCGGTCAGTGCTTGGGCCGTGATCGGGAGAGCCTCGTGCCGGGTGGAGCCGGTCACGATGGCGGTGCCGGGCACGGCGCCTTCCCGGCTCATCCGGGTCTTGAGGGCGTCAAGGAGCTCGGGTGCCTTCTGGTACTCGTCAATGCACACCGGCCGGCCGCCCGCCACCGTCTGAGTGGGGTTCGCTCGTGCGGCATCGAGGGTCGCGGGGTCGTCGAGGTCAATGACATCCACCCCGAGACTCGCCGCGACGTGTCGCAGCAGGGTGGATTTCCCCACCGATCGTGGACCGTGAAGCGCGACTACTGGTTCATCGCCCGATCGGGCGCTCAGCACGTCGTGGAGCCTTCGACGGGCCATCCCAGGAGCCGGTCCATCCATGCTGGCAGCCTACCAAGGAGGAGGGGATAAAACCTATAAAATCCGAGGATATAGAACCTATAAGATCCGAGGACCCTCCGGTGCGGCAGCGTGGTGGCCGTCCCGCCGGACGGGCGAAGGCGTGAATCGTCGTGTTGGGGCTACTGCACGGTAAGGCGGCGCGACGTGCTCGGCATGCCCATGGCACCACCGCGACCGACCCCCTGGACGACACAGGTGTAGGTGCCGGCGTCAACCCCGTCGATGCTGGCCGAGGTGGAGTTCTTGCCGACCTGCGCCGTGACCTCCGATCCATCCGCCTTGTTGGTGCAGGTGACCTCGATGGCCACCTGGGTGCTGCGCAGCCGACCCCAGCGCACGATGAGATCGTCGCCAGCTGCCTCAATGGACACGCCGATGGGTTTGGCGGGAACGACGACGTAGGTGAAGCCATCGGAACGCACCGTTGTGCCGGAAAGTGTCGTCACGGACACGTCGACAGCACCGAGCTTGGCGGCTACCGGGACCCGCACGATGATCTCGCTGCTGGAGACGAACTCGACCATGTCGGCCTCCTTCCCACCGATGGTCACCACGGGGCTGACGAGGTTCGAGCCGGTGATGGTGATTTCGTCCTCGACGGTGAGGCCGCCCACGGCAGGAGTGAGCTTCGTGATCCTCGGCAGCGGACCCTTGATGAACTCGAACGCGTTCTTCTGCGTCACCTCTCCGGCGGCGGTCGTCACGGTGATCGACACCTTGCCGAGGCGCTCCCCCTCGGGGACGACGGCGGTGAT
>CAZLHZ010000258.1:0-3806 GCA_964559285.1 uncultured Actinomycetes bacterium
CTGCGCGGCGCGGAGTTCATCGACATGACGCAGGCTTACTCCCCTCGGTTGCGCACCCTGTGTCACGCGGTTGACTCCGGACTTCCCGAGGGCGTCTACGCCCAGGTCCGTGGGCCGCAGTACGAAACACCGGCCGAGATCGCCATGATCCGGGCCATCGGCGGGAACCTCGTGGGCATGTCCACCGCCGTGGAAACCATCGCTGCGCGCGCCTGCGGGATGGAGGTCCTCGGACTGTCTCTCGTCACCAACCTTGCCGCGGGCATGTCCGGAGCGCCGTTGAATCACGATGAGGTGCTGGCGGCTGGTCGCGCAGCCACATCACGCATGGCCGGGCTGCTCGCCCAGATCCTTCCGGACGCGTGAGAACATCACGAGGTCATGGTGGCAGCCATCGGCACGCCACTGGGCTGACCGCGTGACACCTTCGCGCACGAACCCGGCCTTCTCCAGCGAACGCTGCTCAACCACGTTCTCCACGTCCGTTGATGCTTCGATGCGTTCCACATCGGTGGTGACCAGCAGGTGATCGGCGAGGGCACGCTGGACCAGCGTGCCGATCCCACGGCCACGCCACAGTGCGGCGAGACCGATGCCGATGGACCAGGCTCGACATCCGATCGTCGGCCCGTAGTAGACCGGGATCCACGACATGGTGCCGACCGGTTCACTCGACCCATCAGGGTGACTCACCATGACCACCAGTCGGGTCGGTGTCGGCAGGTCGGTGGCGTAGGGCATCCCCCAGTCATCCCAGGGAGATGAATCCGAGGGGGGGGCGTCATCATCACGTCGCGGCCGCAACCACACCCGAAGATCCCCCACCTCACCGGCGGGGATCATCGCCTCACTCATCGACTGCTCGGGCACCTGCGCATCCTGACATGCTCACCTTCGGCCGTGCATGATCTCCTTCCGGCGTAGCCTTCCGCCATGTCCGGCCGAACCACACCCGATGCCTCAGGTTCCGCGCAGGTTGCGGCCTACCTCCTCGGCCAGCCTGAGCCAGCGCAGTCGACGCTGCGCACCATCCGGGGCCACCTCCTTCAGCGGCTGCCACGTGCCGAGGAGGGCATGGCCTACGGCATGCCGGCAGTTCTTCTCGATGGCACGGCCATTGCGGGATATGCCGGCTTCGCACGGCACTGCTCGTACTTCCCGATGAGCGGTTCCGTTGTCGAGGCGATGAGTTCCGTGCTTGCGGCGTACGACACAGCGAAAGGGACGATCCGGTTTCCGGTGGATCACCCGCTGCCCGCGCGCGTGATCTCCTCGCTGGTGGCCGCCCGCCTTGCTGAGTTGTCATCGGTCACGCACGGCGTGCGACGGGAGTATTTCCCCGACGGGGCGCTCAAGGCCGAAGGTCGGATGCGCAACGGCGAGCTGCACGGCGAATGGCAATGGTGGCGTCGTGATGGCTCACTCATGCGGACAGGCAGTTTTGTCGCGGGCGAGCAGGTCGGAGTTTGGCGGACCTATGACGCCACCGGACGTCTGGTCACGCAGAAGGATCTGAGTCGGCGGAGGTAGCAACCTCCGCCAGCACCGACCTCTCGCGCTGCGCAGCAGATCGGCGCCACACATAGACGCTGACCCCGACCGCGGTGGCCGCAACCGCCGTGATGCCGAGCACGAGAGCCACCCGTGGCGCCCATCTCCGGCTGGCCACGAGGGCGGTCTCGGCACGCTCGAACGCCGTACCCGCACGATTCATCCAGGTCTCGGCCACACCGAGGATCGCATCTGTCTGATCGAGAGCGGCTCGCACGCGAGCAATGTCAGCGCGGAGATCTTCCACTCGGGTTTCCGAGGCTTCGAGGGTGCTGATGACGGTCACGCGGCAAATCCTTCCATGACGGCTGCATATCCGGGCTTGATGATCGAGTTGATGATGTCGAGGCGCTGATCGAACGGGATGAACGAACTCTTCATGGCGTTGATCGTGAGCCAGCGCATGTCCTCCAGCCCGTAGCCGAAGGCCTCATTCAGCACCCGCATCTCCTGGCTCATGGAGGTGTCGGACATCAGGCGATTGTCTGTGTTCACCGTGACCCTAAATCCGAGTCGACGCAAGAGACCGATTGGGTGCTCAGCGATGCTGGGCGATGCACCCGTCATGACGTTGCTGGTCGGGCACATCTCCAGGGGGATGCGGCGATCACGGACGTAGGCTGCGAGGCGACCCAGCGTCACGGTGCCGTCGGAGTGTCGGGTGATGTCATCGACGATGCGCACCCCGTGTCCGAGGCGATCCGCCCCGCACCACTGGATGGCCTCCCAGATGCTCGGGAGTCCGAACGCCTCACCCGCATGGATGGTGAAGTGCGCGTTCTCACGCCGGAGGTATTCGAAGGCATCAAGGTGACGCGTCGGAGGGAACCCCGCCTCCCGACCCGCGATATCGAAGCCGACGACCCCCCGATCGCGATAGGTGACGACAAGTTCGGCGATCTCTCGGCTGCGAGCGGCGGTGCGCATCGCTGTGAGGAGCGTGCCCACGCGAATCGATCGACCGGCGCGTGCCGCATCATTCTCGCCCTCGCGGAATCCCTGCAGGACCGACTCGACCACCTCATCGGCGCACAGGCCGCCGTCAAGGTGCAGTTCCGGGGCGAAGCGCACCTCGGCATAGACCACACCGTCATCCGCGAGGTCAACAGCGCACTCCCGGGCGACCCGCCCCAGGGCCTCCGGGGTCTGCATGACCGCAACGGTGTGGCGGAACCCTTCGAGGTAGCGTTCAAGGGAGCCGGAGTTGGACGAGCGCCGGAACCACTCGGCAAGAATGTGCGGATCGGTCGCTGGGAGATCGCCGTAACCGACCTCCTCGGCAAGGTCGATGATCGTGGACGGGCGCAGCCCCCCATCGAGATGATCATGGAGCAGCACCTTCGGCGCCTGTCGGATCAGATCGGCACTCAGGCTCACGCGATCCACCTCATCCGATCCACCTCATCCGATCCACCTCATCCGTCGGGCCCCTTCAGCCATCCTCACAGGGGCTTGTCGACCCTGATCACTCCTGAGGCCAGCCTCTCCCAGCCTTGGCGAGTCTGCACATCCACCACGGTGATGAGCGGATCGTTCACCATGACGCCCTTGGCCTCCTGACGATCCAGGACGAGCATCGCGAAGAAGACGCCACGCGTTGCGGCAACATCGCGATGCGAGATGTCCACGAGCCCGGTGCCCACACGTGACTCCGCCAGATTGATGGTGACCCGGCAGGTCTTGCTCTTGCACACCTTGGCGAGGTCGCCCTCGCTCGCGGAGATGATGACGTTCACCGTGTCATTAGCCTTGCGGGCGAAGGCCGCCCAGGCGTATTTCCGCGGCAGGCCCAGCACGATTGACGACGATCTCGACCGGTCAGCCTTCCCGTCGTAGACGGCAGCCTCCGGTCGCGTCGGCGGCACCTTGATCAGCCACCCATCGGATCCCTGCCGGTCCTGTGTCCAGCGTGTCCACGAGCGCACCGCACGACTGGCCTTCCCATTCGCGATGGCAGCCTTGAAGAAGGTCGGGACATTCTTCTGATCGGGAAGAATCGCGAAATCGTTGAGCAGCGTCGCCTGACTGAGGAAGGCCCACATCCGCGCCCTCGTCGAGGTCGCCTTGATGGAACTGGGGGCGGACATTCCCAAGAACACGGTCGGATAGTCCTCGCCCG
Organism: uncultured Actinomycetes bacterium; assembly: GCA_964559285.1. Taxonomy (GTDB): domain Bacteria; phylum Actinomycetota; class Actinomycetes; order S36-B12; family S36-B12; genus CAZLHZ01. Next base: position 3,671 of record CAZLHZ010000258.1, read on the forward strand.
CGGGGTAGTCCAGTTCCACCGACCCCGCATAGGCGCCGTCGGTTGCGACAAGGGCACCTGCGTATGCCTGATTCACGGCCGGATCGAAACTGACGACGAGCACCGCCTGACGCTCGACATGATCCGCACGCGGAGC
>CAZLHZ010000259.1:0-3800 GCA_964559285.1 uncultured Actinomycetes bacterium
ATCATTGATGCGATGACCGCCTCCTCGGCCGCGTCGACGGTCGCGGTGAAGTAGTCATCAAGCGATCGCCCGCTGAGCACGGGGCCACCGCAGCCTGAGGTACGCAGACCGTTGGCAAGGCCCAGGAAGATCTCACCCGATCCATGGTGGGCAACGGACCCGGTGCGCGCGAGACCGAGCCCAATGCGGCGCGCAAGTCTGGTGCACCCCGCTGAGTCGATCGGTGCATCGGTGATGACGATGCCGATGCACGACCCCGCCGGAGGTGGATGCTCAATGCCGCCGCGACCCAGCATGCGACCAACGGGTACGCCATCAATCATAAGGCGCTCTGCGCTGCCGAAATTGGTGAGCAGCAGGACTCCCAGCACATGGCCATCGGGAAGGATGCGCGAGGCAGACCCGATGCCTCCCTTCCAGCCAAGGCACGACATCCCGGTGCCAGCTCCGACTGCCCCCTGCACGCACTCTCGAGACGCCGCTGCACCCACCGACAGCGGCGATGTCAGAGAGGATCGCCGGGCAGCATCGAGAGCAGCAGCCACATCATCAAACGTCACGTGCATGGACCGTGGATCGGACACCCACGAGTCATCGCACTCACCCACCACCGGGATGAATGCCTCACCGAAGGTCGACTCGCCGCCGACCAGCAGTTGGCACGCGGCGTCATAGACCCGCCCGACCTGCATCGTGGAGGTGAGGAACACCGGAGTCTCCGCGTAACCCCACTCATCGATCTGTGAGCGGCAGGTGAGCTCACCGGCTCCATTGAGCAGCGCCACCCCGGCCGGAATCGGATCAGCAAGACAGTCACCCCCCGGGTCGAGCACGGTCACCCCGGTGCGGGCGATGCCTCGGCCAGCGGGACGCTCGGGTTCGTCGTACGACACCGTGGAGTGGCCGACACCGACGCCTGGGACATCGAGAACGCTGGCTGTCGGGCCACTGGGCAGGGTGCCAATCTGAATGCCGAGGTCTGCGACGCGCATGGGCGAATCCTGACATCTGTCGTCGACATCGGCAGACTCATTCGCGAGTGCATCAACCCCAGTGAGAGGATACGGGCCCATGGAGACGTGGATCTGGATCCTGCTCGGGCAGATCGTTCTCGGGTTCATCATCATCGTGGGCATCACCGGCATCGTCGGCGCGATTGCGCCGCGCCTGCCCAATGAGCGCTTCGCACACGACGGCTGGCTCGGGCGAGTGCGTCCATGGGAGACCCCGCGCCGCTACCGACGCATCAAGGCGCAGTGGCTGGTCGGTGTCATGCCTGATGCTGGCGAGACCATGGGCGGGACCACGAAGTCCCGACTGCCGGACGCGGCTGACGGCGGAGTGGATCGCTATCTGATCGAGGTACGCCGTGCCGAGTGGGTTCACGCCTGGTCGATGATCAGCTGGATCCCGCTCTGGCCGATCGCTGCGATCTGGCCCTCGTTCCTAGTCTCGGCGATCGTCAACACTGCCATCGCAATCCTCGTCAACCTGCCGTTCATGATCGTCGTGCGCTACAACCATGTGCGCATCGAGACGCTGCGACGGAGGCGGGAGCAGCAGGCTGCCTGAGGTTCGTGCTTGCGGTTGGCTGGTCCGATGGGATGGGATCAGGCCGCGAGGCGCAGTGGCAGCACCTGCGACATCGCGGCAAAGTCCCGGTCTGAGGTCAACACAGCCGCATCGACTCGCATCGCCACTGAGGCAATCATGCAGTCAATGAGGCCACGTGGGGTGATGCCACCCGCCCGGCACAGGGAGTAGATCGCGGCCGCGCCTTCGAAGTCGGCGGCCGGATCCACCGGAATCCAGGCAAAGGCGGTGAGCATGCGTCGCAGATCATCACGTTCGCCACGCGAGCGAGCCCCAGCCTCAATTTCCATGAGGACCGGCTCCGTGCACGCTAACGGAGCGTCGTCGGCGATGAGGTCTGCGAGGTGAGCTCCGGTTGGTGTGCCGCGGAGGAACTCCACCCAGACCGACGTGTCAATGAGAATCACGTGCGCGGTTCCACAGCGCTCAGTTCGTCCGTTGGCGTCGCGAACTCGGGTCGGGATCCGAAACTGGACAGCACCTCGGACCGGCTCATCGGCTGTCCTGCAGCCATGCGCAATGCGAAGTCCACGGCATCCCGCTTCGTGCTGAGGTGGTATCGGTCCATCACAGCGTGGACGAGTCGATCATCAATGTCGATGTTGGTCCTCCCCATGGGGATGATGATACACCACATTGGTGTATAGCGACATTGGATGCTCAGGGGAACGACTTTCGCTGATGGACCCGACGACATTCGTCACGTCACGCCCGCCGAAAGGCGGTGGCGTCAGCATCGGCGTACCCCACGATGTCCTGGTGACATCTGCGCGACTCGAAGCAGGTAACGTCCGATCATGGAGACGCGATGATCGAGACGATGCTCACGGATGAACTGCGCGCGTTGCAGGCGATGGTGCGGGAGTTCGCGCAGGATGCGATCGCCCCCGTCATCGGGAAGTACTACGAGGACTGCGCATTCCCCTACGACATCGTGCGCCAGATGGGTGACCTCGGTCTCTTCGGCCTGCCGTTCCCCGAGGAGTACGCCGGCTCCGGTGGCGACTACTTCGCGCTGTGTCTGGCGATCGAGGAGTTGGCGCGTGTTGACTCATCGGTGGCGATCACTCTCGAGGCTGCGGTCTCGCTCGGGGCGATGCCGATCTATCGGTTCGGTACGCCGGAGCAGAAGAAGCGCTGGTTGCCGGAACTGTGCAGCGGCCGCATGCTCGGCGCCTTCGGTCTCACCGAGCCCGATGCCGGCAGTGATGCCAGCGGCACTCGCACAACGGCGCGCCTTGTGGATGGCCAATGGGTCATCAACGGTTCCAAGGCCTTCATCACCAACTCCGGCACGGACATCACAGGGGTCATCACGGTGACGGCGGTCACCGGCACTGATGATCGCGGGCGCAAGGAGATCTCCTCGATCATCGTGCCTGCTGGCACTCCGGGTCTGACGGTAGCGCCGAAGTACTCCAAGGTCGGGTGGAACGCCTCTGACACCCATGAGCTGTCCCTCGTGGATGTCCGCGTGCCGGAGGAGAACCTGCTCGGTGTGCGAGGCAAGGGCTACGCGCAGTTCCTGCACATCCTTGATGAGGGTCGGATCGCGATTGCGGCACTGGCGGTCGGACTCGCCCAGGGCTGTCTCGACGAGTCGATTGCGTATGCGAACACCCGGAAGGCCTTCGGGCGCACGATCGGCTCCAATCAGGCGATCGCCTTCAAGCTCGCCGACATGGAAGTGCGCGCCCACACAAGTCGTCTCACCTACTACGACGCGGCCTCACGGATGCTGCGCGGTGAGCCGTTCAAGCATCAAGCCTGCATCGCCAAGCTTCACGCATCGGAGAATGCCGTGACGAATGCGCGTGAGGCCACGCAGATATTCGGTGGCTACGGGTACATGAATGAGTACCCGGTGGCGCGGATGTGGCGGGACGCCAAGATCCTCGAGATCGGTGAGGGCACCAGCGAGGTGCAGCGGATGCTCATCGCCCGGCACCTCGGCGTGACCGAGGGCTGATCTGCGCCGGGCGACCGGTGTCCGCCACCTCGCTCGAGTGCGGTGGGAAGGGGCCGATCATGGGCCCTTCCCCACCGCATCTCAGCGACATCGGCGGGTGTGCACCGCGGCGATGTCGGATTGCAATTTCTTGCAGAAACACACTCGGGGGCCGCATCAGATTGCAGACTTCTGCACGATAATCTGCCCGCGTGAAGCCACGACTCGCCACCATTGCGGATGCCGCCGGCGTCAGCGA
>CAZLHZ010000260.1:0-3788 GCA_964559285.1 uncultured Actinomycetes bacterium
AATCACCGCCAGAAAAAGGATAAAATACGGGTAAATCAGGCTGTACTTTGTTTTTCCTTAAAATTTCCTTGAACCATTTTGACATCTTGTCCAAGCGATTTATACGAATATCACGCAAATTGATGCTCATGCTATCACTGTTCATACGATAGAACGAGGTATCAAAAGGAAAGTCCAAGACAAACTCTTTGGTATTCCCTAAACCTGAAAAGAACATGACCGAACTGTCCCAGTTGGTCAAGGGCAGGGTTGATTCCTCCGCATCAATTGGCTTTTTAGAATCATTCTTCTTCTCATTACTGCAAGAAAAACATAAAAGTAAAATAGAAAAAAGTATTGAACTCTTAATGATATTTTTCATGACAAAAATTTTTTTATTTTCTTTTTCTTCTGGAAGATTTAGAAGACTTTTTTCGTTTTGATTTTTTATTCTTGCCTTTGGATACCTTATAAACTTGGCTTGTTTTCTGAATAATATACCGATCTGGATCCTTCAAATAAGCAGGCAATAAAACGAACCTGTTGCTCTTCAATTTCCAAGTAACGGAATCAATCAGATGAAGAGGGTCAATTGATTGTCCCAAATACCTAAACTCCAAATGAAGATGTGGACCAGTACTTCTACCCGTTGAACCACCTAAACCAATGACTTGTCCCGAAAACACAAAACTTCCTGATTTACAAGAAATTTTACTCAAATGACCGTATAAAGTTTCTAGGCCATTCATATGGGAAATTATCACACAATTACCGTAGCCTCCATTGTTAAACTCTGCATAACGTACAATTCCATTAAAGGTGGATCGAATAGTATCTCCCGTCTCAAGACCTAAGTCCAATCCACGATGCATTCTTCCCCAACGAGGCCCATAACCCCAGTTAAACGAACGCAATGAATTGAAAAAAAAATTTTCGGTTCCTATCAGTAAATCTAAATTAATATTGGAAGAAATCCCAGTCTTCGGAATTGGAAATAATCCTTTGGTTTCCTTAAAGCCAAGTAAACTAGAAAAATCGGATCTCTTAGAAATATAATTGCCTAATACCAAAAGGTCTTGGTCTCCGAACAGCCCTCCTTTGAATCGATCAACATGAACGCGTAATTCCTCGAAATCCAATTTATTCAAAAGATCATCCTTAAATGCATAAAAAGGAACAAAATTTTCGGTTTTGGAACTGTCTGCTGCATCCTGTCCATTGGACAAAAATGATGCAGATAATGAGCATATTAAAAGGGCAAAAAAATACAAACGCCGAAACATAATCATCGATTACTTTTAGAATTCTTCTTGGCCAAAGCTAATTTATAGCTTTCATATTCTTTTCCATATATATTGTATGCATCTAATATGAATCCGTTATCAAAAGAACCACTCGTGGAAATTTCCATTTGTTGCGCTTGAATAGGATGAGATTGATTAAGCCATACCCGAAATGCATCGCCTTCTGGCTTATTCTTGAATGGAAATACAACCAAAGAATTATTTTTGGAATACACTTTATTATATTGACTATCGGTATACAAGATAAAAAAATTGGCGTCTTGTGGGGTCCACCACCGCAAAAATTTTGAAGCAAAGTCTGTAACTCGAATACAGCCAATGCTGTTGGCAGAACCCAGCATACCTCTTGATAGTTCCCTCAATGCTACTTCGTGAATTCCATTTTGCCGCATAGCCTTATTATTACAGGGCATTGGTTTCATTAGTAAAAAATTGGGTAGTTCCACCTTGTCCCTGAAAATTGTTACACGATCATTGCCGCCCCCCAAAACAGAATCATGCTCCTGCGCATAGCCTTTGTAGGCTCTTTGAGTTTCCCAATTCTTTGAACTGATAATATAATGAAAACCGTAATAATCTCTTTTGTCGCCTATTGGAATATATTCGATATGCCTAATTCTCTCCCTTCCCGATGAGTCGTGAGTAATTATGGGGTCCATTCGCTTTCCAGAGGTCCCAAACCTTGCAACTTCAATAAGGGTATCTTCATAAGCCTCGCAAAGGCATAACTTTTGACCAGCGGCAAAGACAGAACCGGCGGAAAATGCAAATTTGCGATTTAGGCCAGGTGTGTAATATTTCCATACAGAAGTATAAAAATCCATCAAATCTTTTTTCTGTTTTGCTTTAAGCCTACGACTAGATTCCACTAAACCCTGTATATCAAAATCTCGAACTTGATGAGAATTTTGTAATTTAAGGAGTAAACTTGAATCAACAAGGGAAAAATCTTTTAAAAGATCAAGACGAGGATTCATTTCAATCAAACCACGAACATTCCCGCTGTCGTCAAGAACGTTCAAATCTCCAACTATATATCTATTTCTATAAGGATGAGTTGAGTCAAGGGTTAAATTGAATAGATCTTCAAAAACAAGTCTTTTGTAAACATATTTGGAAAAATATTGGTTATTTCTTGTCAAAGGCAGATAACAGCTATTAGACTTAGCCATTATTTCCACTTGTTCCTGTGTCAAATCTTTGACTTTGGTCTTTACAACTTTTACCTCATTCTCATTTTTCACATTCCTGTCACAAGCGAACATCAGAAGCAAAATCAGTAAAAGATAATTAATGTTCATATACTAGTATTTACTACCAGATCACCTGAAGGTCGAAAGGCTTAAATTCCCATTCAAATCAATCCTGATTTGCCCGCTTGGGAAATCATGCTCACTTGCCTCTTTGATAATTCGTGCGGCCATTTGGGAGGAGTCAAGGACAGGCCGGCCTTCACCTTCCTGCCTGAATGAGATTATTTTTCCAGCTACAAAATCGCCTTTTTCAGTTAACTCCAAATCCAATAAAGGCGCCAACCCTTTAAGTCCACTAAGACTAAATCTACCGTAGGTTGCGAAATTTCCAAGACTATAGCAAACAAGTTTATTTTTATAGATTTCTAATGATCGTGGGATATGCGGGCCATGACCTAATATTAAATCAGCACCAGCATCAATGGCAAGGTGAGCGAATTTTTTCAAGTCCCCCCTATTTTCTCCTAAATAAAACTCCACGCCGTTGGAAAGATAACGAAATCCGTCGCCTTCACCTCCGCCATGGAATGAAACGATCACCAAATCACATTGCTGATTCAGGTTTTCAATAATCCTTTTGGCATTAGCGTAATCTGTAATGGAAACAGTGCCATTATTGGGCGAAAAAGCACAAAATCCCACCTTGAATTTCCCAATATTGAAAACTGCAAACGGATTGGAGAGAACGCCCGCAAAATGAATACTCTCTTTCCTGAGGCAGGCCATTGTATTATCAACACCTTTTTGGCCAAAATCAAAAATATGATTATTGGCTATACTCATCAAATTAAAGCCTGCCTTAGCCAAAACAGAGGAATAACGGTCCGGGCTCTTAAATGCATAGCATTTTTGAGGGTCATTACATTTCTTAGCAACGGGAGTTTGTGACGATAGTAAGCAACCTTCAAGGTTACCGAACACCAAATGCGCGTCAAGGAGGTAAGGCTTAACCGCATCAAAACTTCCTATGGCATCATCCGGGGGCAAATAACCCGAATGAGGGTAATCCGTACCCAGCATGATATCGCCAACGGCTTTAATTTTAACATGATTCGTTTTAGTAGACGCGGCAGAGAAAGATTCCTTTGAGTTTTCTTTAACAGACTGATTTTGTAGATTATTACCTCTTGGCAAAAATCGACCGGCACTTAAAAATCTCTTTTGATAATATTCATTAGGGTATTTCTCAACGATGATTCCCCTAGAGCAACTATGTAGCATTTCAATTCCGTTAGGGCCTATGGCACTTATC
>CAZLHZ010000261.1:0-3362 GCA_964559285.1 uncultured Actinomycetes bacterium
CGGTGGCGTAGGAGGCAGGCAGAGAGCCCTTGGCGACCAGTGCGTGGAGGAGGGGGCGACGCTGCTCCTCCGAGTCGTAGTGCACCCCATTGCCGTAGGGAATGAGCCTCAATCCGTCGGTGACTGGCCGTAGCTCCGGGCCGAAGGAGTCCGTCGTGCCACCGAGATGCCAGCAGATGGACCCCGCGCTGACGCCCCCGAGGATGGCGCCGCGCTCCCACGCCGCGCGCATCGCCTCATCGACGCCGTGCAGTCGCCACAGGGCGAGCAGATTGGCCACGCTGCCACCCCCTACCCACACGATGTCGGCACGACCCAGCACCTCCTCGGGTTGGCGATTGGGCTGGGGGAAGAGGGCGAGGTGGTCCACGTCGCAGGACAGGGTGGAGAGTGCGGCGTACGAGCGAGACAGGTAGTTCGGATCATCTCCGCTGGCGGTCATCACGAGAACCACGCGAGGACGCGTGGCACCGGACAGCCGCAGCGCCTCCAGGAAGATACCTCCGGGTTCCATGACCCCCCAACGGTTCGTCGGCAGGAACCCTCCGCTGCTCGCGAGAATGCGCCGCGTCGTCATGTCCGGCTCCTTTGATCAAGATGGGCAAGCACGGCCTCGGCAGCTCGTCGACCACTGACGAGCGCCCCTTGGATGCTGGACGTGTCGCGATGATCGCCCGCCACATACAGACCGGGCTCGACCTCCACGGGGCGCCGCAGATCCAAGGGTACGTCCATGGCTGGCAGCGCATAGGGGATCGGGTAGGTCGCCACATGCTCGAGCTCTGCAGGGGTGATGCCCAGCAGGTCGGCGAGGTGGTCGCGTGCCTGCCGCTCATCATCGGTGGTGTCGGCAATGCCGAGGGTGGAACTCGAGATGAGCACCTGGCCAGCGGGGGCATAGCTGGCTGCCGCATGCGTGAGTGCGACCGCATTGATGAGCGGTCCGCGACCGCGACCATCGACGACAAGCAGTGGACGCCCGCCCGTGATCATGCGGGGATCCACCGTCGCGCGGTGATAGAAGGTCGTCACCCCGTGACCAATGGGTACGCCGACACCGGGGAGCAGTCGTCCGGCCGCGACCGGGTCCGCGGCCACGATGACGGCGTGTGCCGTGAGCGTCCCGCTGTCGGTCTGCACGCGGCCCGGTGCGGTATGGGCGACCGGGGTTGCTGTCCGGATGCTGTCCGTCGGGAGGGCGCTGGCCATCTGTGCTGGGATCGCACCCATGCCGAGGGCGGGCACGCACGGTGTGCCGCGCACGAATGAGCGCAGCACGAGGTCAAGGAATCGGCGTGACGTGTCGAGCCGATCCTCAAGAAAGACTCCCGTGAGAAATGGCCGAAGGAGCGTGGCGATCATCCGCTCGTCGATGCCGGCCCGCTGCAGCGCGATCAGGCTGGTCGTGTCCTCTTCTGCACGCAGCGCGGCTGGAGAGCGGACGGCCCGGCGGGCGGCGTACGCCACGAAGCGAAGTTTCGACAGGGGTGACCCCACACCTGCGACGAGACTGGCCCAGGCCAAGCCGGGAGACGTGCGCGGGTCAGCGAGTGTCGCGCTGCCGGAGTCCAGTCGGACCTCGACACCAGCGGTGAAGGAGCACAGGTCGAGGGCGTCAAGATCAAGGACGCGACGGGCTTCGGGATAGGAGGGGTTGAACAACTGGAAGCCGCGATCGAAGCGGAAGCCATCGACGACATCGGTGCGCACCCGTCCGCCGACTGCGTCGGATGCCTCGAGGACGAGTGGGTGACGTCCCTGGGCCGCGAGGACGCGCGCTGCCGCAAGGCCGGCGAGGCCGGCCCCGACGATGAGGACGTCGGCATCCACGTCACAGGGCGGAACGGATCGCCGAGTCAATGTCGGCATCCAGCCACGTGAATCCCGCCTTCTCCAGAACGGAGGGCACGACGCGCGTACTGCCTGTGAGAACTCCCCGAGGAGGGACTTGAGCGCGAATGCTGGGACTGGAATGAGCGTCGGGCGGCCGAGGACACGCCCCATGGCGGCGGTGACCTCGGCGTTGGTGACGGCCACGGGAGCGGTGAGGTTGACCGGACCGGTGATGTCGTGGGTGAGCAGCCAGGTGAGAGCTGCCACCTCGTCGCGAAGGGAGATGAACGACCAGTACTGCCGCCCGGATCCGAGGGTGCCGCCGATTCCTGCCTTGAAGATCGGGAACAGTCGACCCCAGGCACCGCCCTTGCCGCTGACGACCAGTCCGGTGCGCGCGAATGCCGTGCGGATGCCCGCTGCTGCAGCCGGGGCCGCAGCCTTCTCCCAGTCGACGACGACGTCCGCGAGGAAACCGGTGCCCGCGCCTGAGGTCTCGTCGACTGCGCTGCTGCCCGTGTCGCCGTAGTAGCCGATCGCCGAACCGCTGACGAAGACGGAGGGCTTCACCTCCAGACGCGCGATGGCCTCGGCGAGGGTGCGTGTGCCGAGGACCCGGGACTCGCGGATCTCCCGCTTGTAGGCATCGGTCCAGCGATGATCTCCCACTCCTGCACCCGCCAGATGGATGACGGCATCGGCACCGGCAAGTCGTGCGCTGTCGATGGTGCCGGCACGAGGATCCCAGGTGGCCTCGGCCGGTGATGCGGCTGGCCGGCGCACGAGCCGGACGACATCGTGGCCCGCGCTGGTCAGTGAGGGAACAAGTGCCGACCCGATGAGTCCGCTGGCACCGGAGACGATGATCTTCATTCAGTCGTCACAGTCCGAGGTCGGCATCGAATGAGCCGTCCTCAAGTCGGGCCTTGACGGCGCTGAGGAAGCGGGCGGCATCAGCTCCGTCGACGAGGCGGTGGTCGTAGGTGAGAGCCAGATAGACCATGGAGCGGATGGCGATGACGTCATTGCCGTTGTCATCAGGCATGACCACCGGACGCTTGACCACGGCACCGGTGCCGAGGATCGCAACCTGCGGCAGGTTCAGGATCGGCGTGTCGAAGAGAGCTCCGCGGCTGCCCGTGTTCGTGAGGGTGAAGGTGCCGCCGGAGAGCTCGTCGGGTGAGACCTTGTTGGTCCGTGTCCGCTCGGCAACATCGGCGATCCGACGGGCCAGACCGGTGATGTTGAGCAATCCCGCATCACGAATGACTGGGACGAGCAGGCCGCGCTCGGTATCCACCGCGATGCCGAGGTTCTCGACGTCGTAGTAGGTGACCGTTCCGGAGTCAAGGTCGAGAGTCGCGTTCACCACGGGGTAGGACTTGAGGGCCTCGATGGCCGCAAGAGCAAAGAACGGCAGGAAGCTGAGCTTCACGCCCTCACGCGCTTCGAAGGACCGCTTCGCACGGTCACGCAGCATGGCGATGCGCGTGACGTCGACCTCGACCACCGTCGTGAGCTGTGCCGAG
>CAZLHZ010000261.1:3372-3749 GCA_964559285.1 uncultured Actinomycetes bacterium
ACCGCGGTGGAGCGAGGCGATGGCCACTGGGACACGCCACAGCCGCCACAATCACCCGCCGGCGCAGGCGCGACAGGGGCTCGGTGCGGCCACGCAGCACGGGGGAGTCGGCAGTCGCCCGGGGGGCAGCCGGCGCGGGTGCGGGTGTGGCAGGGGTTGGCTGGGCTGGCTGCGCAGCGGCGATGACATCGGCCTTGCGGATTCGACCTCCGACACCGGTCCCGGTCACGGTCGCGAGATTGACGCCGTAGTCCGCCGCCATCTTGCGCACGAGCGGGGTGACGTAGGCGTCAGTCGCTGGTGCCGTGGGTGCTGGGGCCGTGGGTGCTGGGGCGATGGGGGTTCATGGTGTTCACGGTACACACACCACTTTAAAA
>CAZLHZ010000262.1:0-3748 GCA_964559285.1 uncultured Actinomycetes bacterium
GCGGCGTCGGATTGGGCGAGGGCGGGAGCGTCGTTGATGCCGTCGCCGACCATGATCGTTGCCGCCCGCGCACTCTCCAGCGTGACCGCCTCGACCTTCTCCGCCGGTGTGCGCTCGGCGAGCACCTCATCGAGCCCGAGTGCCGCCCCTACCGTCTCGGCGACATCGGCACGATCACCGGTCACCAGCACGAGCCGGGTGATGCCGCAGTCGCGCAGCCGTCGGATGGTGCGCGCCGCATCAGCGCGGATCGGATCGTCGAAGAGCAGCACCCCGCGCAGCACCCCGTCGAGCGCGACATAGACCGCCATCGCATCGTCACGTGCCGCGCGTCGGCGTACCTTCGCTGCCCACTCGGGCAGAGTGTCGGCGACCCAGGCCGCCCGACCGACCGCGACCTCCTGTCCCTCCACCCGTCCGCGTACGCCGAATCCCGGCTCCTCCGTGACCAGCTCCGGCAGGCTCAGCACGAGATGACGCGCGGAGGCGGCTCGCACAATCGCCGTCGCCAGCACATGCGGTGAGAGCTGGTCGAGTGAGGCGGCGAGCCGCAGGACGGCATCCGGATCATCGCCCTCCACGCGGGTGAGCATCGGGTGGCCGCGGGTGAGAGTTCCGGTCTTGTCCAGCAGCAGGGTGCGCCCTGTGGCGAGCCGTTCGAGGGCACTGCCGCCTTTGACGACAACCCCGCGGCGAGCCGCGCGTGACAGACCGGCGACGACGGCGATCGGTGCGGCGAGCAGGAGCGGGCACGGTGTGGCGACGACGAGAACCGCCACGGCGCGGACCGGATCGCCCGTGAGCGCCCACGCGGCTGCGGCGAGGGCGAGGGTGACGGGCACGAAGAGGGCGGCGTACCGATTGGCCAGTCGCACGAACGGTGCACTGGAGGCCTGAGCGGAGCGGACCAGTCGGATGATCCCGGCATAGGTGCTCGTCGACGCATCGGTCGTCGCACGCACGCGCATCGGGGAGCCCGCGTTGACGACACCGCTGGGGATCGTGTCACCGGTGGCATGGGGGACCGGCAGCGGTTCGCCGGTGAGCGCGGACTCGTCGAGGGTGGCGGTGTCGTCAAGCAGTCGCCCGTCGACCGGCACCACCTCGCCTGGGCGGACGATGAGCACATCGCCCGCGCGCACGTCATCAACCCCGATCGTCTCGAGGGCCCCGGCCCTCTCGCGGTGCGCGGTCCGGGGTGCCCGGTCAAGGAGAGCGCGCAGGTCGCGGCCGGCCCGCGCCTCGGCCCGTGCCTCAAGGGCGCGCCCGGTGGCGAGCATGACGGCGATGACAGCACCGGCGAGCACCTCACCCACGGCGAGCGCTCCCGCCAGGGCGAGGACGGCGACGATGTCGACGCCGAGCTGGCGATGCCGCACGCCGTCGATGAGCCACCAGACGGCGGGGATGAGGCCGAGCACCGTCGTCGCCGTCCACGCGATCGTGGCCGGACCGCCACCGAGGGTGAGCTGCAGACCGATCCCGAGGGTCAGCCCGCCGAGGGTGCCGGCGAGGAGCAGCGTCTCGGTGCGCCCGGATCGACCGGCCACATCCGCGCCTGGGGTCCGCACGTCACGCACGAGGGGTGGCGCCATGTCTGCAGTGTCCGTCGTCGTCGGTCGCAGCGGCAGGGGTCCAGCGCCCCCGGTGGTACCGTCCCGAGCGAGTCAGGAGTCAAGCCGTCGGCGCTCAGTCAGTGAGGGGACACCGCACCGCTCATGGAACCCATCACGCACCTGAACCTCACCGGGGTCGGCCGGGTGCTCTCCGTCACCGCCGATGCCCCGACCCAGGAGGTGGTCCGGGCTGCCCTTGCGGTGGCGACCGGCTGCGCCGGAGGCTCGGAGCCGCAGTCCCCGCCGCCCCTCACCCCACTCATCCTGCAGGCCACCGGCGCTGGCGAAGGACCGTGGCTGCTGACGGAGACCCGCCGCCGCGACCTGGCGACGGCGCCGGTCATCGTCGCCTCCGCTGGCGGTTCCCTGCACAGCGTCCGCCGCTACACCCGTCGGGTCTACCAGTGGGTGGCCCGGTGCCCTGATCTGGTCGTGCTCGGTCAGGGGCTCCTCGACTGCCTGCCGGTGCAGGGGCGACGCGCCATCGAGCTCGATGACTTCGGCTACCGCGTGACCTGGATCCTCACCAGCCTGATACGTGACTGCGGCATCCCTGTGGTCTGGGTGGGTGAGGCGAGAGCAGCGGATGCTGATGCCACGGTGGCCCACCTCGGACTGCGTCCGGCCTCCGACGGTGAGGAGGTGGAGGTTGCTGCGGGGGAGTTGGAGCTGCCGACGGGCCTGGAACCGGCGTACCTCGCTGTCGTGGAGCGGGCCTGCGCCGACACTGGGGCGCACTATGTCCCCCCGGGGCAGGCGTCTGCCGACGACGTGATGGCCGGGGTACGCCGATCCCGGGAGCCGCTCGACCTGTCGGAACCTCTCGCGGCCCAGCGTGCCCTGCACATTCTCGAGCCCTACCGGCTCGGCGATGAGGTGACCGCTATCCGTTCGGCTCACGCGGGCATGCCGCTGGATCGACCCGGTGGTCGATCCGCCTATGAGACGAGTCGTCAGCGGGCGATCTGCTCACTCGTGCGCGACAACCGCGTGCCGGGACGCCCGCTCGTGCTCGCGGTGGGCGACTCGGTGTTCATGCGGCTCAACTCCTCGACCGGCTACGTCCTCCCGCTCTATCGGCGGCTCGTGGAGTTCGCCAACGTCGAGCACATTCCACACCATCCGGGGGGCACTGCTGCCGTTCGCGCCCACCTCGACTCGTGGCTAGATCCCGCCCCGGACGTTGCCTACCTCGCGCTCGGCCTTCATGACCTCACCACTCTCGCTGACGGCAGTCGGTTCCCAGCACACGTGCCGCTGCCGGAGTTCGAGGCGAACGTGCGAGACATCATCGACCGGTTGCAGGCACGCGGAACCACAGTCCTGTGGGGACTGCTCACCCCGGTCGACATGACGCGCTACTCGACGGTGGTGCGGCGCGACGCAGCGGACATCGCGGCCTACAACGCCGCGTGCACGCAGGTGTGTCGGGAGCGGGGGGTCGAGGTCATCGACCTCCACGGCCTCCTGGCCCCTCGCGGGGTGCAGAACCGGGACTACTTCCAGTCTGACGGGGGCCATCTCAGCCCCGAGGGTGCCGAGCTCGTGGCCGAGGCGGTGACGCAGGCGGTGACCGCTGCCCTGCGCGCGAGGGTCACCGGGTGATGCCATCGTTGCGGGGCCGCTTGGCCCGCGGGGCGCACGGCGGCCGCGCCCTCCCGGCTCGGCCTCGCCCATAGGGCACACTGGGGCCGTGATGACCATCTGGGCGGACATGTGATGCGCCGATTCGAGGGCCTCGTTGCCGAGGTGTCCCGCACGCGGCCGATGCTGAGCTCGGGCCTGGTCCAACTGGCGCAAACCGGGGATGAGCACTTCTGGACCCTGTCGGAGCAGCTCCTGGAGTGGGCCGAGGAACTGCTCGGCCCCGATCACCTCGCCACCCTTGCCCGCGGCTACGCCCTCTTCGTTCTCGACGTCTCGAAGTCGCAGATGCGCTACGAGCGCGCCCGCCGCTACGAGAACCTCACCTTCGAAGAGGCCGGTCGGGCTGTCTACTTCAACGAGGAGTTCGCGGCCGACTACCACTGGGGCGTCTACACGACGACCTTCGCGTGGGACCACCACGTGCGCTTGCACCGGTTCTTCACCGAGCAGTTCAAGGACCGTGTGCAACTTGCCCGCTGCGAGCG
>CAZLHZ010000263.1:0-3740 GCA_964559285.1 uncultured Actinomycetes bacterium
ACCACGGCGGTCGACTCCGTGGATCTGACCATCCGACCGGGACGGATCCTGGGACTCATCGGCCCTAACGGAGCCGGAAAGACCTCGTTCATCGACGCGATCACCGGATTCGCCAAACCAGCGGCCGGGCAGATCCTGCTGGATGGTGTTGACGTCACCTCGTGGTCGACGGTCAAGCGCAGCCGGGCCGGTGTCGGCCGATCCTTCCAGGCCCTCGAGCTCTTCGAGGACATGACGGTCATCGACAACCTGCGCGCAGCCAGTGAGCCGCGCGACTTCTTCTCCTACGTGCGTGATCTTGTCTGGCCCAAGCAGGCGAAGGCTCCTGCCGCCCTCATCAGTGCGGTCAACGAGTTCAAGCTGCGCGAGGACCTGCCACGAGGGGTGGACGACCTGTCCTATGGCAAGCGTCGACTCTTGGCGATCGCCCGTGCGGTGGCGGCGCAGCCGAGCGTCCTGCTGCTCGACGAGCCTGCTGCCGGTCTCAATGAGTCCGAGACTCGGGAACTTGCCACGCTCGTGAAGCGCCTTGCCCACGAGTGGAACATGTCGATCCTCCTCGTCGAGCACGACGTCAACTTCGTCATGTCCGTCTGTGACGAGATTGTCGTGCTGGACTTCGGCTGCAAGATCAGTCAGGGCACGCCTGCCGAGGTGCGCAATGATCCCGCGGTCATCGCGGCCTACCTCGGCCAGGAGGATCCGGATCAGGCGCACCACCTGCAGGACCAGATCGACCATGCGGCGACCACCACTCGGGAGAACTGATGAGCGCTCAGTCAGGGGCCGCCGGCAGCGGCAACGTTGTTCTCAAGGCCAATGCCCTGTCGGTCGGATACGTCGGCCAGCCGGTCGTGCGTGAGGTGTCCTTCGAGGTCCGATCGGGCGAGGTGGTCTGCCTCCTCGGGCCAAACGGTGCTGGCAAGACGACGACCCTCCTCGGCATCACCGGGGTGCTCCCGGTGATGGAGGGGAGCGTGGAGATGTTCGGCCGTTCCGGCTCGCAGCCCCTCTACAAGCGGGCGAAGGCGGGGCTGTCCTTTGTCACCGAGGAGCGTTCGATCATCCGGAGTCTGAGCCTTCGGGACAACATCCGACTGGCCAGCCTGTCCGTCGACAGTGTTCTCGCGCTGTTCCCCGAACTGGAGCCGAGACTGTCCATCCGGGCCGGTCTGCTGTCGGGCGGCGAGCAGCAGATGCTGACCCTGGGCCGTGCGCTGGCGCGTGAGCCCAAGCTCCTCATCGCTGACGAGCTCTCACTCGGCTTGGCCCCCCTCATCGTCGACCGGCTGCTCAAGGCGGTGCGCGACGCGGCTGAGACTCGTGGCACCGGCGTACTCATGGTGGAGCAGCATGCACGCAAGGCGCTCGCCTATGCTGATCGCGCTCTCGTCATGCAGCGTGGCAAGGTCGTCCTTGATGTGTCCGGGCAGGAGGCGCGCTCCCGAATCCACGAGATCGAGGAGAGCTACCTCGCCGGCGCGACCGACGCCGCCTGACGCATGAATCCTGAACGCCACCCTGGCACATCCATCGTGAGTCGACAGCCTGGAGGAAGAACATGAAGGCAGCAGTCTTTGACGGCCCCGAGAAGCTGTCGATCCAGAACATTGCCGATCCCGTCGAGGGGCCGGAGGACATCGTCGTCGATGTCAGCGACTGCGGAATCTGCGGCTCGGATCTGCACTCCTACCTCGAGGGCGCCTTCGTCGCACCCGGCCAGGTCATGGGGCATGAGTTCAGCGGCCCCGTGGTCGCGGTGGGCAAGGACGTGCAGGGCATCAAGGTCGGGGATCGGGTGACAGCCGTGCCGCTGTCCACCTGCGGCCGCTGTCCGCGCTGTCTTGAGGGTGCGACGCACCTGTGTGAGACCGGTCTGGCCGCGAGCGTGGCCTACGGCCTGCCGGGTGCCTTCGCCGAGTTCGTCCGGGTGCCCAAGGCGGTGCTCGGCGGCAATATCTACAAGATTCCGGACAACGTGGACGACAGGGCCGCGGCTCTCGTCGAGCCGCTCGCTGTGGCCCTGCATGCCGCGAAGATGTCCAACCCGGGTCCCGCGGACACCTGCGTGGTCCTCGGCCTGGGCAGCATCGGGCTCAACACCGTCCAGATGCTCAAGGCCATGGGAGCTGGTCGGGTCATCGGGATCGACATCTCACCGGCCCGCCTCGCCCTCGCCGCCAAGCTCGGCGCGGACATCACGATCAACGGCCGCGAAACTGATGCGCTCGCGGCAGTCACCGAGATCACCGGCCCGGGAGCCTACGGAGTGGGTGCCCGCGCTGACATCGTCGTGGAGGCCTCCGGTGTTGCGACCCTGCTGTCGCAGGCGATCTCCATGACGCGAGCCGGTGGCAAGCTGCGGATCGCCGCTCTCTATGAGGGTGATGTCCCCGTGCCGGCCAATCAGATCGTGCAGAAGGAGATGAGCATCTCTGGCACCTTCGCCTATCGCGGGGAGTTCGCCGAGGTCATCAAGCTCCTCGAGGCCGGTCGCATCGCCGCTGATCCCGTGATCACGCACACGTTCGCCCTCGACGACATCGAGCAGGCGTTCCGCACCCAGCTCAACAAGGACATCTCGATCAAGGTCCAGGTCACACCGTAGGTTTCCCATTCAGAATCGACAAAGGAGTTCCCATGGGTCGGCTCGACAACAAGGTCTGTGTCATCACCGGTGCGAGCACCGGCATCGGCCGCGCCACGATGGAGCGGTTCGCCAAGGAGGGTGCCACGGTTCTGGGCGCTTCGCGCACCCAGTCCAAGCTGGACGAGGCGCTGGACGCGTCGCTGGCCCTCGGCGGGAAGGGCTCCGTCTACGCCGTCGACCTTTCCACTGATGATGCCTGCAAGGCCCTGATCGACACGGCCATGGAGCGCTACGGCCGGATCGATGTCCTCGTGAACAACGCCGGTGTCGGCTGGACCTACGGCGAGGAGAACCCGGGGTCCATGGCCAAGCTGCACGACACGACGATCGACTGGTGGCACAAGGTGCTCGTCATCAATCTGGACTCTTACTTCTCCTGCAGCCGCTACGCCCTGCAGCACATGATCAGCCAGAAGTCCGGCTCGATCGTCCACGTCGCGAGCATGGCGGGCATCACGGGTCTCTACGACGGTCACACCTACACCGCGGCCAAGGGCGCCATCGTCAACATGTCGCGGTCCATGGCGATCACCTACGGCCGTGAGGGTGTCCGCAGCAACGTCGTGGCCCCGGGCTTCGTGGACACACCCATGGTCGCCTCGGTGACTCCGGTGTTCCAGGATCAGACAGTGGCCATGACCCTGACCCCGATGGGTCGTCCCGCGGCCCCCTCGGAGATCGCGTCGGCCAACCTGTTCTTCGCCTCGGATGACGCGAGCTACTGCAATGGCTCCTTGCTCCTGGTGGACGGCGGCTGCACCGCTCGGTCCTTCCCGGGCTGATGACCCTGCACGGAGCCCTCAACTTCCGTGACGTGGGTGGGCTATCTGCCGGTTCCGGCCGGCAGATAGCCCACCGGCGTCTGCTGCGCAGTGACACCCTGCAGTTCCTCACCGCGGAGGACGCCGTCTTCCTCGTGGATGACGTGGGTTTGCGCAGCATCATCGATCTGCGACTCGACTATGAGGTGCAGGTCGAAGGCCGCGGGGTGCTGGCCGAGCATCCGGTAGCGCACCACAACCTGCCATTCTCCGTCCACACGACGGAGCAGGATCGCGCTGTTCCCATCCTGCAGCGGGACGATCCGATG
>CAZLHZ010000264.1:0-3737 GCA_964559285.1 uncultured Actinomycetes bacterium
ACCGGGTCGGAGACGGTGAGGGTGACGGCGTACGCCACACGGGTCAGAGGTGCACTGGCACTGACTCCGGGAAGACGTGACCATGATCCTGCGATGCGTACGCGCCAGCGTCCGGTGCTGGCGGGCACCGCACCGAAGTCGATCCAGCCGCGATCATTCGTCGTGCCACTGCGTCGATGCTGCCAACGGTCACCGGTGCTCGCTCGCCACAGGAGGGTGGCGTGGGCATCGCGGACCGGCCTTCCCTGTGACGTTGCATGCGCTAGAACGGCGATGCGCGAACCCACATCGGTCAGAGCCGTCGCATGCACGCGCACTCGGGTGGGGTGCGGGGCGATCGCGCGTCCGTAGTCCGCGAGCCGTTCGTAGAAGCGCGCGCCGACGGCGGCGAGATTCCACACGGTGATCCCACGGATCTCCTCGGCGGGCACGATGCGGGAACGAGCAAGGGCCGACCGCGTGTCGGCAAACCAGACCTCATGCCTGACACGACAGCTGTGATCCCGCCACCGAGGTGGTGACCCCATGCGCGCTCGACCAGCTGTCATCGCTGAGTAGCGAAAGGTCCACTCGCGAGCGGGCACGGACCACTGCGGGGTCACCCGGTGCGCAGCAGCAAGGGCGCGTGCCTGTTCGGCGATGAGGGTGGTCCAGGCCCGTGCTGGCTGCCAACTGCTCGGGCAGTCACCCACGATGAGATACGTGCGCTGGCCTGATGGATCACGCCGCAGCCAGTCCTTGCCGTACTGCGGATCGCCGATTTGAATCTTGCCGGCAAAGCGGGCACCGGTCTGGGCGATGGCACTGCGCACCACGTCTGCCGCCCAGTCATTCGGTCCGATCGGACCAGGTGCGGACCAGCTGTAGTCGTAGGCCATGAGACGGAGTCGATCAACGTGCGGTGTGATCGCCGGCCAGTCGTAGACCCAGTAGCCGGTGCTGTCGACCGGTCGACCATCGGAGTGGAACGGCGAAGACCCCGCTGGCACCGTGGCTGCAAGCACAAGACCGTGTGCATGAAGCTGTCGTGAAAGCGTGCGGATCATCGCGACCCAGCGGGGTCGAGTGACTCCCCAGGTGGAGGAACCATCGTTGAATGCGAAGTTCTCCCAGTCGAGGTCGACCCCGTCAACCCTCGCGGCCAGTGCCCAGCGTGTGATCTGACGGGCGTAGGCGCGCCGGTGTCGATCCGTGGCGAGGTAGGCCGACAGCTCACCCGCCCGTGTCGAGTCGAGGTCGGTGATGGAGGCGTGAACCTTGATGCCTGCGGCCTGAAGGCGGCGGCGATAGTCCTCGAAGGTCGGCGATGTCCACGGAGTTGAGGATGTCAGGCAGTCTCCGCTGCGACCATCCGCATCGAAGTCAGCAGCGTCATAGGTGCACAGTGGCTGGTCGGCGCCCGCGAAGGCCCACCAGAAGATGCTCACCTCGCCGGTCACACCATCGGCATGGTCGATCAGGCGCTGGATCTGGTCCGAGGATGCCCACCATCCGAACCATCCGGTGAGATAGGGCCGCGGTGCCGATTCGGAGCGCATGCCCGTGTGAGCAACCGATGGAGTGGCACTCGCCGGGGTCACGGTCACTGTCATGAGGAGCGCGGCCAACAGAGCGATCGCGAGCGCAGGGGTGCATGCGGCTGCACGTCTCGTCGTGAAGGTGGCTATGCGACTGCGCCCAGGTGCGCGCGTCATCGGGCGGTCCTCATCTGTCGACGCTAGGTGAGGAAGGGCACGGGCGACGACGTCGACCGCGAGCAACCGGCAGCGTTCAGGCCTTGGCCAATCGCGGGATCCGGCTTAGGCTCCGCCGTCATCAATCGTGATGCGCACGGACGAGATCTGCTCCGCAGCCTCCGCAAGAGTGGCAGCCTTGGGATCACCGATCGTGAGGTGTGCCGCAATCGGCAGGGCACGGACGGTCACGAGCCGCGGATGAGCGAGCACATCCCGGACCAGCGGACGGTCTCCGCCGGTGAGGAGCAGATCCAACGGCATCCGCGGGAGGAGGATTGCTGCAGCATGCTCACTCACGGCGGTGACGAGTTCATCCGCCTGATTCTGCCGGCGGCGAGCGAAACGCTGCTGCGACCATCCACCAGCAGCAGTGCGTGACTGTACATAGCGTGAGCCCACCTTCGACGCTCCAACACGATCACCGTGAGTCACCGCAACGGCATACCCGCCGCGGCGTACGAGCACGATGCTACCGATCCCTAGTCGGCGGCAGAGGGCGATGACCTCGTCGAGCGCGGCCGCCCGCGCACGGGCGAGCGCGCGATCCACTGCGCACCACGCGAGCCACGCGAGCACGGGCAGCAGCGGCACGAGATACCGCGACAGCACCGGCACGCCGCGCAGCGAATACAGCACCGGCACGAGCACGAGCCACGCCCACGGCAGCCGATGCGTCCACGGCGTCGCCGTGCGCCACGCGCCGCGGCGCACGAGCACGATGCCACCGGTCCACGGCCGACGGCAGTGGGCGATGACCTCGTCGAGCGCGGTGTCCAAGGGCGCATCATCCTGCAGATCGTGCTGCCATCCCGGAGCGATGGGCTCCATCGTCGCCACGACACCATCGGAGGCCTGCAGCCGCAGACCGTCAGTCACCAGTGACGCGCGCAGGGCCGCAGGGTCATCAGACTCGTGAGTCGCAGCGAATCGGCGTACCCATCGATCAAGACGGGCACTGGGCACGGTCACCGTGCGGGCCGCTGCCATTGCGTGCGCTAGAGGTAGAGCCCGGTGCCGGGGTCGGAGTGGCGACTGGAGGCGACGGCATGGATGTCACGCTCGCGCAGGAGGACGTACTCGTGGCCCTGCAGTTCGACGAGGCTCGGATCCTCGGGTTCGAACAGCACCTGGTCACCGACCTCGGCGCTGCGCACATTCGGACCGATGGCGACGACCTTCGCCCACGCCAGCTTGCGACCGACCTGCGCGGTGGCAGGGATGAGGATGCCGCCGCTGGAGGTGCGTTCCCCATCGCTGCCGCCGCGCTTGACGAGGACTCGATCGTGAAGCAGTCGGATGGGCACCGAGCCATCGGAACGCGGGCTGGTGTCGGGGGTCTCGTCGAGGAGGGTCATGGTGCGTCCGGACTCGAGATGAACAGGTCCGGCTCAGCGCCCGCGACGGCGTGCGGCCGCGATGAGGACGATGACACCTACGACCGCGACACCGGCGATGGCGATGCGTGCGGGACGAATGCTGCCGCGCCGATCGACGAAGACGCCCTTGGCCGCCTGCAGTCCCTTGCGCGCTGCCGCCTCCGGAGTGAACTGGTGGCGCAGGGCATCGAGGGTGGCGGTCAACTGGGCCTGCGCCGCATCGAGATCGGCCTTCGCTTCGGCCGGGGTACGCCGAACCCGGGCCGCACCGGACTGGCCGGACTGGCCGGAGTAGTCGGACGGGTCGGTCACCTCGCGGGGGTCTGCGGTCACGGCCGCAGCCTACGCGAGTCGGCGGACAGCTCTCAGTCGTCCCCTCATCTGCTCAACGCGGTAGGCGACCCCGCTAGGGTCAGGTGACAGTGCAGCACCCGTACTCACGAGGAGTTCCCTTGGCCGAGCGACTGGCGCCAGGTGCGAAGGCTCCGGCCTTCACCCTGCGCGATGACCAGGAGCGCACGGTCCGGCTCGCCGACTTCGCGGGCACGTCACTCATCCTCTTCGCCTATCCCGCGGCGATGACCCCGGGCTGCACCACGCAGGCCTGCGACTTCCGCGACAGCCT
>CAZLHZ010000265.1:0-3727 GCA_964559285.1 uncultured Actinomycetes bacterium
GATGGTGAGACCGAAGCCGGCAGCTTTGAGCTGCTGCTGCAGTACCTGCTGCATGAGTTCGCGTCGTTTGTTCCCAGCAATCGTGGTGATCGTGAAGTTTGCCTGGGTGCCGTTCTTCGCCCAGATTCCATCGCCGTCCTTGGCCCAACCATCGCCTGTCATCAGTGCATCTACCTTGGCCAGATCCAAGCCATAGGCGGAGAAGTCCTGACCTCCGAAGGCGGACAGGATCGGGGGGTAGAAGCTCTGGGCCGGGCTGTTGACCCCGAGGGCACCGTAGACGCGCTCCACAATTGACGTCCGATCGATGGAGTAACTGAGGGCCTGACGCACCGCCTTGCTGTCGAGCCCGGGGCGCGCGTTATTCATCCAGATGGCCTCAAGGTTGCCTGAAGCCGCTTCGACCTGCACACGTGCACCGGGGAGCCCCGCCTTGATCTGATCGATGGCATCGAGTTGTGGCGTGGGGTAGATGGCATCGAGCTGACCGCTCTTGAACGCCTGGAAGGCCGCTGCTGTATCGGCCGTGAATTGGAAGACGACCTTGTCAAGCTTGGGCTTCTCGCCCCAGTAGTTGGCGTTGGGGACGAGTGTGATCGACTGGCCCTTCTCCCATGACTCGATGATCCAGGGACCACCACTCCAGGTGTAGCCGTCGGCCATGAGGGCAGCCCGGTCTTTTCCTTCCAGGATATGGCTGGGCAGAATGACGGAACTCCCGCTGAAGAGTGTCTTCCAGCCGGCGAAGGGTTCCGTGAAGGTGACAATGGCTGTCTGGGGATCGGGTGTCCCGACATCTGCGATGAGGTCGTAACCGGTCTTGTCGAGGATGTCTGCGCCGTCTCGGATCTGCAGGGCGGTGTACTTGAGGTCCGCTGAAGTGATGGGCACTCCGTCTGACCACACGGCATTGGGATTGAGTTTGTAGGTCACTGTCTGTGGCAGGCCTGCGCTGACTACCGGTTCGGCGGCCATGATGTCCGACGCCTGCGGCAGCCAGTCATCACCGCTCTTGCGTACGTTGAAGACCACAGGGATGGTGGTGACCTGAGCCATGTAGGAGCCCCAGATCGATCCTGCACAACTGGCGATCCAGTCCATGCAGTCCGGCTCCTGCTCTGCTCCGATCACGATAGTGCCGCCCTGCTGGACGTCGGGTGATGACGTCGCGCTCCCTGATGTCGGTGCTGTAGGACCACCGGAGGAGGACGTCGCTCCTCCCGACGAGTTCGAGGTGCAGGCAGAGAGCACGAGGCTCGAGGCCACGCCTCCAACGAGCAGCGCAAGGGCGAGGCGGCCCGGCTTGAGTGAGCGGCTTGCCGACATGGAGTCCTCCCAGGGTTCCTACTGGCAGCGAATCACGAACTCCCTGAACGTAAGGGGGATCAGCACTCAATGCAAGCAAGATTGACAAAAATGTAGTCTTTGCCATTGACTTTCTCGACGCTTTCGCTAGCCTAGACTGAGGGGCTACCCACGAGGGGAGGCCCGACCGTGCCCACCCAGGACCGAGCGGCGAAAGAGGACAGTCCCGGGGTCTCGCGTCAGAGCCCGCGGAAGAGTACGTCAGCGTCCGGGCGCAAGCGCATTCCAAGAGACACCCTCAACAAGGCCGTCATCATCGAGGCGGGTATCGCCATCGTCGAACGCGAGGGCCTGGACGGCCTCACATTCCAGGCGCTGGGTGATGAGCTCGGTTCGCATGCCACATCCGTCTATCGTCATTTTCGCGACAAGGATGAGTTGCTGCTCGAGATCATCGACACCCTGCGCGCGCGTTCCTACTCTGCGGATGTTGTTGCCACAGGTAGCTGGCGAGACGATCTCATGCTCCTTGTCATGCGCGTACGCGACCACTACTTGCGATATGCCCCCTTTGCTCATGACATGTCTGTGCGTTCTACCCATCGATCCAGGGAATTCGTCAACGTTGAATTCACCCTAGCTGCTCTGAGCCATGCGGGACTCACTACTCAGCAGGCAGTGCTCTACCTCAGGGTCATCGGCAACTACGCACGTGCGATGTCTAGTTTTCAGGCCGCGGTGACGTGCCTAGACGTGAACGTGAGAGCCAAGGACTACATCGAGATGAAGTCAGGCTCCATGGTTCTGGACCCACAGGAGTTTCCGCATCTCGTGGAGGCGGCGTCCTTGCTGCTTCCATTTGACGATCCGGAGCCCTTCGCTGTGGGGCTCAACGCCATTCTCGACAGCATTGAGAGGCTCGGGCAGAGCAATAAGCGCGCTACAGACTGAGGGAGACGTCAGCGTCGACCTCAGCAGCGATGAGCAAGTCCCACGTGCGGGCAAGCCAGCGGGCACGCTCGCTAAGGCTTCCTATGTCTACCCATTCATGGCGGGCATGGGCCCCCTCTCCACATGCGCCGACGCCATCGAGCGTGGGGATCCCGAGTGCGGCGGAGAAGCTGGCGTCCGATCCTCCGCCCACGCTCGCTGTGATGAGTGGGCTCATGCCTACCTCAACGGCGGCGGCACTGGCCAACTCGACAAGTCTCATTGAAGTGTGGGGTTCGAGGGGTGGTCGATTCACTCCACCCTGCACGACCACTTCGGTGCCGATGATGCGGGGAACTCTGGCGCGGATAGCTTCGTCGACACGCTCCAGCTCAGCCAGGGTCCAGGCGCGTACGTCCACACAGAGCAGGGCTTCAGCGGGGACCGTGTTAACCGTCACCCCCGACGTGGCCTTGGTCGGAGTCACCGTCGTGCCGAGTTCCGCATCCTGCAAGGCGACCAGATCACCGATTAGGGCACCCATCTCTACCGTGGTGTTCAAGCCGCGCTCGGGTTCCAACCCTGCGTGGGCTTCTCGGCCGAGAAGTGTCAGCCGATAGATGCTTACCCCCTTGCGACCGATCTTCACCGCGCCACCAGGGGCAGCAGGTTCAGGAACAAAGACCGCGCGGTAGTCGGGACACACCTGCTCGACCAGGCTGCGGCCGGTAGGGGACCCGATCTCCTCGTCGCCTGTGACGAGCAAGCCCATATGCGCACTCGACTTGCATTGGGCCGCAGCTGCATTGGCAATGACGAGACCCGCCTTCATGTCCAAGACCCCGGGGCCGCGGGCTACACCGTCAATTACCGTGAAGGGGATCTCCTCAAGAGAGCCACGCGGCCAAACGGTGTCGAGGTGTCCGATCACCAGCACCGAGGGCTGTGCCAGCGCTGGCAGATAGAGGTACGGGGTACCGCCCACTTGCCCCACCGTGGGCCGCCGCCCGAACGCCCTCTCGACCTGAGCGCTTAGGACGATGAATCCCTCGTCCAGGGCGGGGATGTCGCCCGATGGAGTCTCGACCTCCACGAGGTTCCTCAGCCATCCGATCAGAGTGGCATCGTCCGGCGTCACGACGTCGACTCCGAACAGAAGAAGTCGCAAAGCGCGATGTACGTCGCGTCCGGGACCTCTTCGGGCATGTAGTGGTCACTCGCCATGGGCATGGCCGTAACGTCGCTAGCGTAGGCATGCCAGATGTCCACGACGTCGAAGGCGCGCCCTACGTAACTCGATTGGCCCCACATCGCCAGGAGAGGCACCCCGACGCGGCGACCGAGTTCTCGGTCGTGCCGGTCATGGACGAGATCGATCGAAGCGGCAGCCCGGTAGTCAGCACATGTAGCCGCGACATGGGCGGGGCTCCTGAAGATGCGCGTGTATTCGTCGATGGCGCCCTGCTCCTGGCGCCACGGGCCGGATGTCCTC
>CAZLHZ010000266.1:0-1453 GCA_964559285.1 uncultured Actinomycetes bacterium
GCTGCGTGCGAAGCCGCCGCGCGCGCCGCGCCACCTCGAGCGTCTCGAGGTGGCGCGCACCTGGCCGGATTCGGTGGAGCCGGCATCGGCGTACGCCATTGACGAGTCGGCACGCTGGTTGCGCAAGCGTCGCTGGCGCGTCGAAACCGGCAGCGATGATGCGGGTCCGTGGGTTGCGGCGGAGAAGGGCTTCATGAAGGAGACCGGCAACCTGGTCTTCCATGCCTCGCTGCTGCTGCTCCTGCTCGCGGTCGGCCTCGGGTCGGTATTCGGGTGGAAGGGCAATGTCATCGTCGTCGAGGGACGCGGCTTCTCGGACACGCTCACGCAGTTCGACGTGTGGGGCGGCGGTCGACTGGTGGATCCCGCATCGCTGCCGCCCTTCAGTTTCACCCTCGAGGATTTCCGCGTCGACTTCGAGCGCGGTGCCGCGCAGCGTGGCGCACCGCGGCTTTTCGAGGCGGACCTCGCCTACACGCGCTCACCGGATGCTCCCGTCGAGCGCCGGACGATCGAGGTCAATGAGCCGCTCGATATTGATGGTGTCAAGGTATTCCTCGTCGGTCACGGGTATGCACCGCATGTCGTCGTGCGCGATGCGCTGGGCGACGTTGTCTACGACGGGTCCGTGGCGTTCCTGCCCCAGGACGGGATGTTCACGTCAACCGGTGTCATCAAGGTGCCCGATGGCACACCACAGCTGGGATTCCGCGGGATCTTTGCCCCGACGGCCGAGGTCGACGAGCAGCGCGGACCGCACTCGACCTTCCCCGGACCGGACAATCCGGTGATGTTCCTGTCGGCGTGGACGGGTGATCTTGGTCTCGATGACGGGGTGCCGCAGAGCATCTACACCCTTGACACGTCGAAGCTCAACCAGATCGGACTGCAGGCGATGCAGCCCGGTGACGTGTGGGTGCTGCCGGAGAACCTCGGGGCCGTGGAGTTCACCGGCTTCGACCGGTGGGCGTCGTTCCAGATCGCCCGGGATCCGGGCAAGGAGTTCGCACTCGTGGCGGCGATGCTCGCGATCCTCGGCGTTGCCCTCACCCTCTTCATCCGGCGGCGCCGGGTCTGGGTTCGAGTGGTGACCGGATCGGACGGACGTAGGGTGGTGGCCGTCGGCGGCCTTGCCAAGGGTGAGGCCGGCGGCCTGGCGGAGGAGGTCGACGAGCTCGCGCGTGCGGCGGGCTGGACGGCTGAGGGTGGCGCTGGTTCTGACACGGCAGGAACGGGCAAGGGAGAGCGGACATGATCGGATCGACGGAGCTTGCGACGTACAGCAATCTGCTCATCTATGCGGCGATGCTCGTGCTCGCGGCCGCGCTGATCTCGTTCGCGGCGTCGTTCGCCAACGGCCGGCGTCGAGTCACGGCGGTGGCGGCGAAGGTGCCCGCGATGGCGGGAGCGCCGGCGGCGGTCTCGCGCTGCTGACGGGCGCGGGCACCGCCAG
>CAZLHZ010000266.1:1463-3727 GCA_964559285.1 uncultured Actinomycetes bacterium
GATGTGCTCTCCGGCCGACGCGCCGCGAACGTCGGCATGGCGCTCACCTGGCTCGGATTCGTCCTGCTGCTCGCCGGGGTCGTGCTGCGCGCCCTGTGGGCGGGCCGGGTGCCGTGGGGCAATATGTATGAGTTCTCGATCTCGTCAGCGGTCGGCATCCTCGCGGTGTTCCTCGGCTTCTCGCTGCGTCGTGATGTGCGCTGGCTCGGGCTCTTCATCGTTTTCCCGGTGCTGCTCACACTCGGGCTCGCGGTCACCGTGCTCTACACCGAGGCTGCGCAGCTCGTGCCGGCACTGAAGTCCTACTGGCTTGTCATCCACGTGTCGGCGGCGGTGATCGGGGGTGGGGCCTTCACGATCGCTGCTGCGATCACGACGGTCTATCTCGTGCGTGATGCGGGCGAGCGCAAGGGTCGCACCTCACGTGTGCTTGCGCGCTTCCCGGAGGCCGCGCGACTGGAGCAGATGAGCTACCGGATCCTGGCGTTCGCGTTCATCGTGTGGACGTTCGCTGTCGTGTCCGGTGCGATCTGGGCGGAGAACGCGTGGGGTCGCTACTGGGGCTGGGATCCGAAGGAGACGTGGGCGTTCATTACGTGGGTCGTGTACGCCGCATACCTGCACGCGCGCACGACGGCAGGTTGGCGCGGCCGGAAGGCGGCGTACGTCTCGCTCGTGGGATTTGCGTGCTTCCTCATCAACTACTTCGGTGTGAACTTGTTTGTGCAGGGGCTGCATTCGTACTCGGGCCTGTAGGAGGTTGGGGGCGCTATGTGACTAGACCGCCGACGGAATCGAGAATCGGGTCATGACCCTGCCTTCGGAGTGAGGAGTCCAGGGTTCGGGGCGGGCTGGCCATGGAACGAAGGCGAATTGCCGGAGAACTGGGCGCTCGGGCTAACCCCGCTGGAACGCGGTGCGACCCCGCTTCGGCTTGAAAAGTTGTGTTCCCCCGACCAAGCGTGGACACAGATTCCAAACATAGGATACTTTCGGTCAAAGACCTGACAAAGGGGGAGTTCCGGCTATGCGCAACCCACGATTCCAGATCCGGGTCACGTCCATTGCCACTGCCGCGGTGATGCTGGCGTTGGCCCCATTAGCCGCAGCCGGAGCAGCCAGCGGGGGGGGGCATCTCAAGCGGCCTCGCGGTCAGACAGCGACACCCCCGGCTTTGATGACACTGGATTCCTAGCCCGACCGGCCTTGGCCACAGAGCGCGGTGGAGTTTGCGTTGCTTTGTCCACGGGCGGAGTAGATTGCTGGGGTGAGGATCGCGATGGTGTCTTCTCATTCTTGGAGGGAACTTCGGGTGATGTTGTTTCCGTCTCGCTTGGCCGTCGTCACGGCTGCTTTCTGAGGTCCGATGGCTCAGGCGGTTGCGAAGGCGAGAACAATGGTGATGGCCGCGTCACGCCCTTCAGATCGGTCACGGGAGCGAAAGCCCTAGTTGCCGGCCCCTGGCACACGTGCATGGTGCGCACAAGCAGTGACATCTACTGCAACGGCTACTTGTGGCGTCCAGGTGATGGCATCGTCTACTCGTTTCCAAGTGGCGCCTATTCGCAGATTGCGAATGGGTTCATTCAATCCTGCGGACTGCTGTCATCGGGAGCCGTCAAGTGTGTCGGTCAGGGACTTGACTCATCGCCCGCCGCCTCAGACTTCATCCAGGTCAGCTCGAGTGGTGACTTCGCCTGTGGGACTCGGAGGAACCATTCTGTCAATTGTTGGGGAGATTCCGGCGGACTAGGAGTTTGGGCATCTAGCCTGAGCCAAGTCATGCAGGTTGCGACGCAGAATCATGGTTCTTCAGGTTTGAGCAACACAGGTCGCACAGCTGCTTGTGCGCTGATTGCTGGTGGACGAGTCGAGTGTTTTGACGAGGGCCAATCGACGTCGCTTGTGACTGGGGCTCGTACCGTAGAAGACGCTGTGGAGATCGTTGTTGGTTCAGGCTCAGGGAACGCGAGTTTTGCGTGTGCAATTCAAGAAGGTGGACGAGTTTCTTGCTGGGGCAACGACTCCAATGGTCAAGTCTCGGGTGCTTCGTCGATTCGAAGTGCCCTCGTTCCAAGATCTCTGAGGCCGTCAGCTCCGTCTGGTGTTGGGGTTGTGGTGGATGGTTCGTCTGCTTCTGTGTCGTGGGGCGCTGTTGAAGGAGCGGTGTCGTATCGCGTGGAGGTTGATCCGGCTGGTGTGTCGTGCTCGCCGTCGGGGACGTCGTGCAGGTTGTCTGGTTTGGAGTGGGGGTCTGATTATCG
>CAZLHZ010000267.1:0-3694 GCA_964559285.1 uncultured Actinomycetes bacterium
AGTACCTGGATAAGCATGATCAGGCACCTGATGTGGTCCTGACGAGCGTGCTCTACGGCCTTCAGGGGATCTGCGGCAACTTCGTGCTCACGGCCGCATCCGACACGTGGGAGGCCAACTCGGCGACCACCAACTGGGGCGAGGGCATGGAGCTGGCTCCCTACTACAACCTCGAGGACAAGGTTTCACCTGAGATCCGTGCTGAGGTTGATGAGATCAAGACCAAGCTCGAGAACGGCCAGATCGTCCTCCCCGGACTTGATGTCCTGGGTGTGACGGGTGCTGCCGACACGGTTGATCTGAAGTCGCTCGACGTCGGCTGAGCCGATGGGGTGGCCGCGCCCGCGCGGGCGCGGCCACCCACCCCCACAGGTTGGCTCCAACACCCAAGTGCGTTACCCCTCAACTCTGAAAGGTGATCCCGTGCGTCTCGTTGACCTGTCCCAGGAGATCTATGAGGGAATGATGGTCTATCCGGGCCACTCCAAGACGGTGCTGTTTGACCACGCATCGCATGAGGACACAGCCCCTCGTTTCGAGGGGGGCTTCTCGTTCCAGACCAAGGGCGTCATGTTCAATGACAACGGTCCGACTCACGTGGATTCGTTCTCACATCTGAACCCAGACCCGTCAGCACAGACAATCGACCAGATGTCTCTTGATCTCTTCTACGGTCCAGCCCTGTGCCTGGACGTGTCCCATGTTCCGGCCCAGACGGATATCACTGCTGAGCATCTTGACGAGGCTGAGCGGGTTGCCGGACTGACTGTCGAGCGTGGCGACATCCTGCTCCTGTACACGGCCACGTGGAATCGCTACAAGGGCCAGCGTGACTACCTGTCCCTGTTCCCCGGGATCGGTGAGACCGGTAGCGAGTGGATCTTGAAGCGGGGAGTCAAGACGTTCGGAGTCGATAGCCCGACCCCGGACAACCCCATCAGCAAGACCTATCCCTGCCACATGATGTGCCGTCGGTCGAACGTGACGCACTACGAGAACCTTGCCAATCTGGACCAGGTCGCTGGCAGGAGGTTCACGTTCATCGGCCTTCCGCTCAAGCTTCGCGGGGCACACGGGGGACCGACCCGTGCGGTGGCGGTGCTTGATGACTAATCCCGCTCCGTTGCGGGTTGCCGTTGTTGGCGGCTCGGTTGCCGGGCTCACGACCGCGATCGAACTGCGTGCAGCGGGATGCGACGTGGATGTGTATGAGCGTTCAGCGACGGAGATGAAGAGTCGTGGCGGGGGCATCGTTCTCCAGCAGAACCTCATTGACTGGTTCCGGGAGTCCCTAGGCTTTGACATCGACGATGTCAGCACGCGGACCGACTACCTCCGGTATTTCGGACGGGACTCGGAGGTCCTGAGCAATCGACCGATGGTCTGGCGAAACACGTCGTGGTCCACCATCTACCAACGTCTTCTCGGCGTCTTCGGCTCGGAGCGATATCACCGGGGCGCGTCGGCCGTGGACGTCGTGCAGGACGAACGGTCTGCATCCGTGACGTTTGCGGACGGATCTGTGGTGTCGGCTGAACTTGTCGTTTTCGCAGACGGAATCGGGTCCACCGGGCGGGCCAAGCTCTCTCCGCAGACCCAGCCTAAATACGCGGGCTACATCGGATGGAGAGGCACGGTTCCGGAAGCCGAACTGACGAGTCGCACCGTGGAACTGCTGCGTGACTCCATGTCCTACTACGTCGGCAGCAACATGCACATCATCCTCTACCCAATCCCAGGGTTGGATGGTCAGCTTGATGTTGGCAAGCGCCTCGTGAACTACGTGTGGTATCGAAATGTCCCCGCTGGACCGCAATTCACTGAGATGATGACGGATCGCAAGGGGCGTCTCTGCCAGGTCTCAGTGCCAGCAGGCGATGTGCAGGACCGATTCGTCGAGGAGTTGCGCCATGCTGCTCCCCTGATGCTCCCTGAGATGGCCGCTGAGGTCGTGACCAAGACTGCGGCACCCTACATCCAGGTGATGCAGGACATCATCGTAGATCGCATGGCCTATGGACGTGCCGTTCTCATCGGTGACGCTGCCATGGCGTCTCGTCCGCATGCGGCGGCATGGACCGCGAAGGCGGTCAGTGACTCTCTCGCCTTGGTGAAGCACCTCGTCAAGCAGGACTTCAATGTGACCGCGGCTCTGGAGGACTGGGAGCCTGAGCAGCTGGAAATCGGCAGGAATCTGTTCAATCGAGTGCAGGACATGGGCACTCGATCCCAGTTTGAGAACACATGGGTCCCTGGAGACCCAGCGTTTGACTTCGGCCTCTACGGGGCCGGGATCTGATCGGTACCGACATCAACGACAGGAGTGGGACATGACAGATAGGAATCAGCCGAGTCCGGGCCGCAAGGCCATCACCGGACCGGACCTCGTCGAGCCGGGCTTTGCGCCACGGTTCAGCAGCCCCGGAATCCTCGCCGCTGGCTGGCTTTTCTGCTCAGGAACGATGGCGACAGATTTCCAGTCCCCCGTGGATTCCGTCGGCTACACCGATCCAGATGCGCTGCACCGGCCTGACGCCTACGACAACGATCGCCTGCGGACCCAATCGCACGCCACGCTGCAGCGTCTCGCCCGCATTTTCAAGGCTGCCGGAGGAGATATCAAGACCGATCCGATTCGGATCGAGCAGTTCTTCCGCTCGCCCCACCCGACGCAGGAGGACTTCGACACTACGCGCGACACGTGGGCGAAGGGAATCTCCATCTCGCCCTACCTTGAGACCCGCAATGAGTACATCGACGAGGCACGTCCGCCGTCGGTGGGCTTTGGTGTCACGGACCTGCCCATCCCCGGAATCGACCTGCAGGTGGACCTCATCGGTTCGCCCGGTGTGGTGAAGCAGCGATTCGAGGTTCCCGGCGGAGTTGCCTCTCCGCTCGCGGGCTATGCACCTGCCATCCGTTTCGGTGACTGGGTGTCCCTTGCTGGTGAGGTGCCCACGGACTGGATGGGCGACTGGATGAGCGAGCGCCACATGGGTACCCCCCGTGGCACCGACCCGAAGACCCGTTTCAACGAGTACCTCTGGTACGGCGACGAGATGGCGGCCCAGGTCGACCTGACGATTGAGAAGCAGGCCAAGATTGCCGAGGCGGCAGGCTCCTCCATCGAGCGCTGTGTCAATGCCACGGTCTACATCGGCCATCCCGCGGACTTCTCGTCCATGGACAAGGTGTGGAAGAAGTGGTTCCCGAAGAACCCACCGGCTCGGACAGTTGTCCCCTACTCGGGCCTCGGCGGCAAGGGCTGGCGCTTCGAGGTCACCATGGACCTGCTGACGAACGACTCCAAGCTGGAGCCGCAGCAGATCAACTCGAGCCGCCTCCCCGCGCAGTACGGACACGAGCCGCACGCTGTCAAGGTGGGCAACCTGCTGTTCTTCAGCACCCTGCGTGCAGCCGATGCAAGCGGAGTCCTCAGCACGCGGACCCCCGCAGGGTTCGAGCGGTACGTCGACCAGCCTGCTGCCCAGATGCGCGAGATCCTTCGCCGGATCTCCATCATCTCGGAGGATGCCGGCACCAGTCTGGCCAACCTCTGCAGGCTCAAGGTGTTCATGGACGACTGGTCAGCCATGGCTCCGGGTATCCAGGAGCTGGCGGACGCCTTCCCCGTTGACCCGCCGGCGGTCAGCCTGCATCGGGTGAATGGGTCGCCGATGCTGTCCCGCGGCTG
>CAZLHZ010000268.1:0-3382 GCA_964559285.1 uncultured Actinomycetes bacterium
TGTCGCCGAGCGGCTCGCGGGCCGCCTCCTCACCATCGATGGCCGGGCCGGCAAGGTCTACGACGGTCGTGTCCCGCTTGTCGCGACCTCGGTCGATGACCATCCCTCACTGCGGGTGCTGTCTGCGTGGGCGACGGAACGGTGCCCGATCACCGTGGTTCATGAGTACGCCGGTCCCGTGGTCGACCTCGACGCGCTGCGTATCGGAGTCGACGCGGAATCCGGGTCCGTGGACGTCGACGCACTCACGGCGGCACTCCACGGTGCTGCTGCGGTCAAGGGATCAGTGGTCAGCACGGCCGAGGGTGTGAAGGCCATCGTCGCGGCCGGAGTGCAGACGGTCGTGGCCCCGCGCCGCCTGCCCATCCAGCTGCGCATCATCCAGCAGCAGGCGGGCTGATCAGCGCACTCGACCCACGCACGATGAAGGGCGGGGGCCAGTGGCCCCCGCCCTTCATCGTGGACAGACCTACCAGCGGCGCAGCGCTGCCACCTGGTCCTCGGTGAGCGTTGAGCCCTTGTCCCGCAGCTGGAACGAGTTCTGCTGCGCGGCGCGATAGAGCGCATCCGCCTCCGGGGTGCCGGAGTTGTACTTCACCCACTGGTCGTCGTAGTAGCGATTCGCACCCTTGAGCGTGTCGGGGGTGAACCCGCGCGCGAGGGCGTTCGCCTCGTCGATCGTGAGCTTGCCGCGCGTGGTGGTGTACTTGCCGGTCTTGCGGGGCAGCGAGGTGCTCCCCCCGCGGATCGGGCCCACGGACGCGGTGTACTCGTCGTTGGCGAGGATTGAGTAGGGGATCTGCGACCACATGTCCGAGCGAGCGTTCGAGAACTTGCTCATCGTGTAGGCGCTGCCCTGCTGGGAGCTCATCGAGATGTAGCCCACCAGTTCAGCGATCGCCATGCCGCCGTACTCGTCATTCATGAGCGGCTTGAGGCGCTGCACCCGCTCCTCGACCGTGAACCAGTCCTCCTCGGAGTAGACGCCCGCAATGTGCGCGAGGTCCTTGGGCACCGAGTAGTAGACGAGCAGACCCGCATCGATCATCTGGTCACGGGTCCAGCCGGCCATCCGCTTCCACAGCTCGGAGGTGGCCTTCTGCATGAGATCACGCATGTGATCCAGGTAGTCGGCCATCTCACTCGCATTGTTCATGTGGACCGGGATGTAGCCGTTCGACAGGTAGTCGGAGGTGTAGAGCCCGACCGCGACCATGTTGTCGTGGTCGTATGACGGCGTCGCCTCGAAGGAGCCCCAGTCATCAACGATGTTGAAGTGGGTGTCCTTCATGATGACCGGCAGAGTGACGTTGTTGTACTCGATGTCCGAGGCGACACCGTCCATCCACGGGTAGTCGCCCTCGGCGAGGTCAACGAAGTCGCGCACCAGCATCTCGTGGTTGCCGACCCTGTAAGGACCGCTGTTGTGGATGCCCAGACGGCACTCGCAGTTCTTCAGGAAGGCGTACTGAGAGGCTGTGGCCAGGAATGCCACGACTGCGGTGTGCAGCTTGTCTCCCGGCTTGCAGCCGAGGGCATCAGCCTCGAACACCTGAAGCGTGCGCTCGGGCAGGAGCTGCGCCCGGTGGTTCATCGCACTGTTGAGGTTGTAGGCGCTCTGCCGATGGTAGGACCGATTGACCCGCTGGGCGAAGTCAAGGACGTAGCGGACATCCTCAACGCCGTCGGTCGGGTCGATCATGCCCATATCGAGCAGGAACTGGCGGCCACCCAGGTAGAACTGCTGGATGATGCCGAGCATGATCGCGTTTGCGCTCGTCGACACCTCGCGCGCCCGATCACCAAGCTCCTCGGGGCTCATGACGGCCTCGATCTTGCGCAGGATCTCCGGGTAGCGGTACCAGCAGTTGTAGTAGGACAGCGCGATGTACGGGTTGACCGGGAACAGCTTCGACTCCTGCACCGTGCGCGTGGTGCACTGGAAGTAGAAGATGTCGCTCGACTCCCGCAGCCACTGGTTGAGATCCTGCAGCTGGGCATAGGACATGTTCGCGGGCATATCAGCCTCCTCAGTCGATCCGGACGATACGGGCGCGGGCAGCCTCGTCCCGCTCGGCGTAGGCATCCGCCGCGGGCTTGGAGTACTCGACGGAGATCTGGTCCCCGTCATTGAGGCCGTCGAGTTCGGCAGCCATGAGACAGGGGATGCCGTACTCGCGAGTGAGGATGCCCAGGTGCGAGCGGATGGTGCCACCCATGCAGACGACACCGGCAAAGCCCTCGAGGATGGGCGCGGTGAGCGTGCCTCCTGAGTCGTCGATGACGGCGATCGTGCCCTCAGGCACCCCGTTCATGAGCATGTCCATGACGACCTCGACGGTGCCGATGAAGCGCGCCGTGCCGATCAGGTTCTCTGCCTGGAACACGTTGTCGCCGGTGCCGACGACGAGGCGACCCTGCTCATCGCGTGGCTGATTCCCGGAGTTGCCGACACCCTCGATCGGCTTGTACTTCTCCGGCTCCTCCTTGATCGAGACCTGCGCCGACATGGTGAAGCGATACCCGGTGGCCAGGAAGTCCCGCTCGATCTTCTCGAAGTCCTCCCTCGTCAATTCGAGGGCCGGGTCCTGGACCGCCTGCTGCCAGCTCTTGCCCGACGCTGCGAACCGCTCCGCGACAAGCTTGCGGATAGCCGAGTGGTAGTTCTCAAGGACCGGACTGATTGCTTCCTTGCCCCACTTGTCGCCGAGGATCTTGGGCTCGCTCATGACACCTCCTGACATCGTGACGTGGTACGCCGACCCACGATCGGCGCTCTGGATCGCCGGACAGTATCGCTCCCCCTCCACCTCCGCGCGCGGGGCACGAGGGGCACGAGCACCATCCTGAACGACCGTTACCGTAACCGCTTCCGCTCACCGGTGGAAGAGTCCCCCGGGGCGATTCGAGGGCGAGATGTCCGTGCGGCGATCCACACCGCGGCGAGAATCCCGGCCCCGCCGACCACCTGCCCTGTGGTCACTCGCTCTCCGAGGAACAGGTCGGACCCCACCACCGCCACAACCGACTGCATCGACAGGATGACCGACGTGGCCGGGGCACCGAGGTGCGCCAGGGCGACGTACATCAGGGCATTCCCCAGGCCGGTCGTGATGCCGGAGACGACGAGCCAGATCCACGCACTGGCCGAGACAGACCCCTGGGTGCCCGTGATCACCGACATGAGCAGGGTTGAGGTCGCCACGCCCGCAGAGACCCAGGCCGAGACGACGAGCGCGGAACTGCGCGGCAGGAAGCGCTGGTTGGCGAAGAGGTAGATCGCCACACACACGGACGAGGACAGGGCGAGGACGACACCCGTCGCATCAATGATGATCGAACGGCCGGTTCGCCTGCCGCCGAATTCGGACTCCCGGGATCC
>CAZLHZ010000268.1:3392-3685 GCA_964559285.1 uncultured Actinomycetes bacterium
GCCGCCGCCGTCCACGCCCAGGGCTTGAGCCGGAATGCAACCGCGATGAGCAGGACGAGGACGGGATAGGTGTAGAAGAGCAGGGATACCGCACCGGGTGACCCGTGCTGGAGTGCGGCGTAGAACAGGAAGGCCTGGACGGCGTAGGCCACAGCACCGAGGAGGAACGCGGGCACGCGCTCGCCGCGCACCGGCGCGAGCGAGCGGCGGGTGATCGCCAGCAGGAGCAGGCACACGACCGTGCCCACGGCGTAGCGCAGGCCGACGGACGTGAAGGCGGTAACCTCCAGTCT
>CAZLHZ010000269.1:0-3673 GCA_964559285.1 uncultured Actinomycetes bacterium
CATCCACTCCGAGTCACGCTCGGCCAGATAGTCGTTGACGGTGACCACGTGGACGCCCTTGCCGGCGATCGCATTGAGATAGGCGGGCAGGGTGGACACCAGCGTCTTGCCCTCACCGGTCTTCATCTCCGCGATGTTGCCGCGATGCAGGGCCGCACCACCCATGAGCTGCACGTCATAATGCCGCTGGCCGAGGGTGCGACGCGCCGCCTCTCGCACCGTGGCGAAGGCCTCCGGGAGCAGGTCGTCGAGGGATTCCCCCTCTGCATGGCGTGTCTTGAACTCCGCGGTGAGGGCCCGCAGCTCGGCGTCGCTGAGCGCGACGAAGTCGCTCTCGAGTTCGTTCACCTGCCGGGCAATGGACTCAAGCCGACGCAGTTCCTTGCCCTCGCCAGCGCGAAGGACCTTATCGAGGATTCCCACACGGCCATGCTAGTCGCCGCACCGGGACGAGAGCCGGGCGAGAGCCCCTCCCCCCATAATCGCCGCATGCTCAATGACGGGGTCACATGGCTGCGGAAGGCGAGGCAGCCCGACATCGATGCGGTGTACGCCGCATGCCAGGACCCCACCATGCAGGAGTGGACGACGATCCCGGTCCCGTATCTCAGGGAGCACGCCGAGGACTTCATCACCAGGATGTCGGACCCGGCCACCTGGTCGCAGACGCCGTACTGGGTCATCACGGACCGGCCTGATGGACCCTTCCGTGGCGGCATCGATCTGCGGCCCGACTCGGCTGGCGGAGCCGAGGTCGGATTTATGGTGATCCCCGAAGCACGCCGCCGCGGTCACGGTGCCCGCGCCCTGCGTCAGGTCTGCCGGTGGGGATTCACGGTCGGTGAACTCTCGGTCATCCGCTGGTACGCCGGCACCGGGAACCTCGCATCACGTGCCATGGCCGAGGCCGTCGGATTCCGTGTTCACTCGGAGGTCCTGCGGCTCGGACTCGCCCAGCGCGGGCACCTCCGCGATGCGTGGTACGGCGACCTGCTGCCCGGCGACCTGCTGCCCGGCGACCTGCCGCCCAGCGACCTGCCCTGACGGGCCAACACCTCGACTTGCCCCTTCCCTTCCTCCTCGCTATCGTACTTATAACCCCCTTTCATAGTGGTTTATACGACTAGACTGGCTAATGGAGGACCGATGAGCACCATCCTGCTGGTGGCCCTGGCCGGCATCGCGGCCCAGTTCGTCGATGGTGCGCTCGGGATGGGCTACGGCCTCACCTCATCCACGCTGCTCATCGCGATCGGCCTCGCCCCCGCCCTCGCCTCGGCGACGGTGCACCTCGCCGAGGTCGGGACGACCGCCGCCTCAGCCATCGCCCACCACCGCTTCGGCAACGTCGACTGGCGGACCGTCCTGCGGGTAGCCGTCCCCGGAGCCATCGGTGCCCTCGTGGGTGCAACGGTGCTGTCGAATCTCTCCCTCAATGCCGCTCGGCCCTGGGCGAGCACCATCCTCTTCGCGCTCGGCATCTTCCTGCTCATCCGGTTCACCTTCGGCCGCATCCGCCAGCGTGCCGGTGAGCGTCCCGGGTGGCGCCTGCTCACGCCCCTCGGACTCATCGGCGGCTTCATCGACGCCACCGGCGGTGGCGGCTGGGGACCCGTCACCACCCCGACCCTCATGGCCGACGGTCGCATGCCCACCAATCGCGTCATCGGAACCGTCAGCGCCAGCGAGTTTCTCGTCTCCCTCGCCGCCAGCGTCGGATTCCTTCTCGCACTCGGCACGGAGGGCATCCAGCTCAGCATCCTGCTGCCGCTCCTCATCGGCGGTGTCATCGCAGCCCCGATCGCCGCCGCCTTTGTGCGCAAGCTCAATACGGCTCTGCTCGGTGTCTGCGTCGGCGGCGTCATCCTCATCACCAACGGCCGCACGATCCTCACCGCACTCGCACCCCCGGTGTGGGTCGCTGCCACCATCTACTCGCTCATCGCCGCCGCGTGGATCGCCTGTCTCGTGTGGGCCATCCGGAAGGTGATCCGCACGCGTCGTGACGTCGCGGCATCGGCGTACGACGTGACCACCGCCGAGTCCGCAACCCCGGAGGCTGATCCCGCACGGAGTTGATCGCCTGGGCAGTAGCGTCACGCCGTGCAGCTGCGGCAGGTCGGTGTGGGCGGGCCCCTCGTGAGCCCCGTGGGACTGGGGTGCATGAACCTGTCCGGGTACTACGACGCGTCGGACATGACGGAGTCCCGCCGTGTCATGGATGAGGCGATCACCCTCGGGGTCACCTTCTTCGACACCTCCGACTACTACGCGCACGGTGACAATGAGGCCTTCATCGGCGAGTGCCTTCAGCAGCATCGCGACGATCTCGTCCTTGCCACCAAGTTCGGCCTGCTTCGTCAGGGCGGCGTCGATGCAAGTCCCGATGGGGTACGCCGATCCTGCATCGCCAGTCTCCAGCGCCTGCGCACCGACCGGATCGACCTCTTCTACGCCCATCGCGTTGATTCGCGAGTTCCTATCGAGGACACCGTCGGCGCCATGGCCGACCTTGTCACGGAGGGGCTTGTTCTCCATCTAGGACTGTGCGAGGTAAGTGAAGCAACCCTGCGTCGCGCTCATGCCGTCCATCCGATCGCCGCCCTGCAGAGCGAGTGGTCCTTATGGTCGCGGGACCTTGAAGCAGAGCTCGTGCCAGCGGCACGAGAACTCGGAGTGGCGCTCGTTCCCTACAGTCCGCTCGGCCGCGGGTTCCTGGCTGGATCAGTGACCCGGCAGAGTTCCCTTCGCAGCGGGGACTTCCGCGAAACCCTTCCCCGCTGCACCCCCGAGAGCCTGGCCGCCAATGAGTCACTCGCCGAGCACCTGCGGACGTTCGCCGTGGCACGCGGCTGCACACCCGGTCAAGTTGCGCTGGCGTGGCTGCTCGCGCAGGGGGACGACGTCATTCCCATCCCCGGAACCCGGCGGGTCTCCTACCTCCGCGAGAACATCTCTGCCTCCGACATCTCGCTCAGCCCAGGTGAGGTCGCGTGGCTGGAGCACCTCATGCGCCCAGAAGCTGTCGCCGGTGGGCGCTACTACAACTGGTCGGGCTACTCGGACACACCGCCACTCGAGGATGCAGGCGAGTGATGCACCCAGAGACACTCTCTGCGGACGAGGCTCGACGAGCAGCACTCCATGCTCAGGGGCTGCTGGGGTCGGCGTACGGCATCAGCACGACCAACCCCCACCGACTCTCTATCGACAGTCGACGAGCGGCAGTCCATCAGGTGCTCACGGGACTGGGCGCGGTTCAACTCGACACCATCAGCGTGCTGGCGCGCTCACATGAACTTGTGGCCTATGCGCGACTGGGGGCCGTGGGTCGCGAGGCTGTGGAGTCGGCGTACTGGGATGGGGAGAGCGCGTTTGAGTACTGGTCACATGCGGCGTGCATTCTGCCGATCGATGAGTGGCCATGGTTCGAGTTCCGTCGTCGCCGGAGGCGTGCGCGCGGGTTGCGCTGGCACGAGGTGCCAACCTCTGCACTCGACGGGATCCGCGCGCGACTGCGATCCGAAGGTCCGCTCACGGCGACCGACCTCGGCGGTGCAAAGGCCGGAGGTCCATGGTGGGACTGGTCAGAGGCGAAGGTGGGTGTCGAGTGGCTGCTTGATATCGGAGAGGTGGTCGTCACCCGTCGAGCTGGCTGGCGACGCGTCTATGA
>CAZLHZ010000270.1:0-3666 GCA_964559285.1 uncultured Actinomycetes bacterium
CGGCTGTCGCTGTGGCTGAGCAGCCCGCGCGCGCCTACAACCCGCTGTTCATCTACGGCGGATCCGGTCTTGGTAAGACGCACCTGCTGCATGCGATCGGGCACTACCGACGCGCTCTCTACAAGGACACCCGGGTCCGGTACGTGTCATCCGAGGAGTTCACGAACGAGTTCATCAACAGCATTCGCGACGACAAGTCGGCCGCGTTCCAGCGGCGCTACCGCGATGTCGATGTCCTGCTCGTCGATGACATCCAGTTCCTGTCCGGCAAAGTGCAGACTCAGGAGGAGTTCTTCCACACGTTAAATACCCTGCATCACGCCAATATGCAGATTGTCGTCACGTCAGATCTGCCCCCCAAGCAGCTGCAGGACTTCGAGGATCGGATGCGATCCCGGTTCGAATGGGGCTTGACCACGGACGTCCAGCCACCCGACCTCGAGACCCGGATTGCCATCCTGCGCAAGAAGACGGCCCAGGAGCGGCTGGTGGCACCACCCGACGTTCTGGAGTTCATTGCCTCGAAGATCTCCAGCAACATCCGCGAGCTTGAGGGTGCGCTTATTCGGGTCACCGCCTTTGCGTCTCTCAACCGGCAGCCTGTCGACCTCGCCCTGACCGAACTCGTCCTGAAGGACCTCTTCCCCACCGATGTGGGGCCGGAGATCACGTCGGCACAGATCATGAGTGCCACCGCTGCCTATTTCGGCGTCACCCTTGACGACCTCTGCGGCGCATCGCGCTCACGCGTCCTGGTGACCGCACGACAGATCGCGATGTACCTCTGCCGGGAGCTCACCGACCTCTCCCTTCCCAAGATTGGTCAAGCCTTTGGCGGCCGTGACCACACAACCGTGATGCACGCCGACCGCAAGGTGCGCCAGCTCATGGCGGAACGCCGCAGCCTCTACAACCAGGTCACCGACCTCACCGGGCGCATCAAATCCCAAGCTCGAACTTGACCGGTCGGCTAACTCATCCCCAACCGTGGGAAAGCTGTGGACAACCTCGGCAGTCCTCGTCAATTCTGTTCACCACCGCGCCACACCGGGACCTGCACACCCGGTCATCGGTCCTCCCCGAACCCGGCCGCACACTCCCTCCCCAACTTGTCCCCATCCCTGACGCCACCAACATGCACCGTGACCGGCCTCAACGGTGC
The DNA here is from genome assembly GCA_964559285.1 of uncultured Actinomycetes bacterium. GTDB lineage: Bacteria > Actinomycetota > Actinomycetes > S36-B12 > S36-B12 > CAZLHZ01. Next base: position 1,163 of record CAZLHZ010000270.1, read on the forward strand.
TCATCCACACTGTCCACCGCCCCTACGACGACAACGACATCTACTCATGGGATGTCACGAACACCCATCAGCCCGCATCACTTGGGGATACACCCGCTCTGGCAGACGTCAGCCGGACCTGACAGGATTCCCACGGCCAGTCGATGGGCGCGTGACGTGGAGTTCACCCGCACCGTGGTCCACGAGAGGAGGGTTCCGTGAAGATTCGCGTGGAGCGCGACGTCCTTGCCGATGCCGTGGCCTGGGCTGCGCGCACACTGCCCTCGCGACCCTCGAACCCCATTCTCGCCGGTTTGCTCATGGACGCCTCAGGGGGTGATGGATCGCTCGTCCTGTCCGCTTTCGACCATGAAGTCTCTGCCCGGGGCACCATCGTGGCCGATGTCACTCGAGCGGGACGTGTCCTCGTGCCGGGTCGATTACTTGCCGACATCGCCAAATCCCTGAGCTCGCAACCGGTGACCCTGCAGCTTGAGGGCTCCCGGCTCGAGATCAGTTGCGGCCGATCGACGTTCACCCTGCCCACGTTCGACGTGGACGGCTATCCCCATCTTCCTGAGATGCCGGAACCCTCCGGGACGATCGACGGAGCAACCTTCGCGGCCGCCGTGTCGTCCGTTGCTGTTGCTGCCGGCAAGGACGAGACGTTGACGCAGTTGACAGGGATCCGATTGGAGATCGAGGGCTCCACCGTCACTCTGGCGGCGACAGACAGATACCGCCTCGCGGTGCGCGAGTTCGAATGGACTCCCGCGAAGGGCCGGCAATCGCTGGCAATCCTTGTCCCAGCACGCACCCTGGAGGGCGCTGCCAAGTCACTTGCCTCGGCAGGAAGTCTCACCATCGCGGTGGCGTCGGGAGGTGCTGGCGAGGGACTCGTCGGCTTCGAGGGCGATGGACGACGCACAACATCACGCCTCATCGAGCAGGACTTCCCGAAATACCGCACGCTGCTGCCGGACACGACCGCGTCGGCCGCGGATGTCTCCACCGCGGAGATGGTGGAGGCCGTCAAGCGGGTGTCCCTCGTGGCGGATCGGAACACCTCGGTGCTGCTCTCCTTCAGCAGTGGAGAGGTGGTCCTGCGCGCTGGCACGGGAGAGGAGGCCAGAGCACAGGAGAGCCTCGAGTGCTCTCTCGAGGGTGACGACATCGAGATCGCCTTCAACCCTGAGTACCTTCTCGCTGGACTGGCGGCGGTGGATGCGCCCACAACGCGGATGAGGTTCACCGTCTCACAGAAGCCTGCCGTGCTCGTGGGGGTCACGGACGGAGTCGTGCGACCGGACTATCGCTACCTCCTCATGCCGATTCGCCTGGCTGCGGGATCCAGCGGCGTCTGAGTCCCAGTGCACGTCAGCGCTCTGCAACTTCTGGATTTCCGCTCCTACCCTGAGGTGCAGATCGACCTGCAGCCCGGCATCACCTGCTTCATTGGGGGAAACGGTCAGGGCAAGACCAACCTCGTCGAAGCCGTGGGATATCTCGCGACGCTCAGCAGTCACCGGGTCGCGGCCGACGCCCCGATGGTGCGCCGCACCTGCGAGCGCGCCCTCATTCGCGCCCGCATCGAGCATCCCGGCCGCAGCACCCTGCTCGAGATAGAGATCGCTCCCGGTCGGGGGACGAGAGCGCGCGTCAACCGTCAGCAGCTCACGAAATCGCGTGACGTCATCGGGCACCTGCGCACGGTCATCTTCGCGCCGGAAGACCTCGCGATCGTCAAGGGCGATCCGGGCGAACGGCGCAGCTTCCTCGACGATCTTCTGACCCAGCGCCACCCCCGGCTCGCGGGTGTTCGCGCCGATGTCGACCGCATCCTCAAACAGCGCAACTCCCTGCTCAAGTCTGCGGGCGGAGCGCGGCGGAGTACGTCGATCCACGACACGCTGGACGTCTGGGATGACCACCTCGCGACATCCGGGGCGGAACTGCTCCGGTCCCGGCTCGACCTCATCCACGCCCTGCGCCCGCACGCCGCCGCCGCCTACACCGACGTGGCCCCGGAGGGCGGCCAGATGGCGCTCGCCTACGAACCCTCGTGGCCGATGTCGGACGAGAGCATGAGCCGAGAGGCAATCCGCTCGGTTCTCATGGCGCGATTGGCCGAGCGGCGCCATGAGGAACTCGACCGCGGCATTACCCTGACTGGCCCGCATCGTGACGATCTCAACGTGTCCGTGCGCGACCTGCCGGTTCGCGGCTACGCCTCGCATGGCGAGTCATGGTCAGCCGCGTTGAGCCTGCGGCTTGCGGCGTACCGCATGCTCACGGAGGAGGCCGAGGTCGGTGACGACCCGGTGCTGATTCTCGACGACGTCTTTGCGGAACTCGACTCCGGTCGCCGGCTGCGACTGGCTCAGCACGTGAGCACGGCGAGCCAGGTGCTCGTGACCGCGGCCGTGGGGCCGGACGTGCCTGAGATACTGCGCGGCGAGAGGTTCGCCGTCGTGGGAGGGGAGGTACGCCGTGACAACTCCTCCTCCTGAGCGTGATCTCGCCGA
>CAZLHZ010000271.1:0-3665 GCA_964559285.1 uncultured Actinomycetes bacterium
GATCCATAAGTTCATCTCGTGAATCATTCTCTCAAGTTTTGTCATCTTCATTCTACCATCCATCTCGCGTAAGATTTAAGATCGCGGTTTCTTGTCGCGTGATAAGACTCGTAGTCGATCTCGAGCCCTAACTTTCTCGCGAGGCTTTCGCCGAGACACCATGCCTCCCACTCCTCGCCGAGAACCTCAGTTCGAACCTTTAAGGTCTCACGACGTTTCTCCTGCCGGTACTTGAAAGCCTCCGAATTTGGGAAGCGGAGATGGTAGTCAGGAGATTCGCTGAGAATAATGTGTCCCATCTCGTGTAGGACACCAAAAATTTGGCTCTGCGGGGTCCGATTAGAGTTGACGACGATCTCCCGGGCTGTGAAATTCACATGATCATCCCAAGTTCGACTCCACTCAAGCCTCCATCGACGCTCATCGAGCCAATTTTCAATCTTTTTGAGTGCAGAAGGGAGAGGGTCCCTCGAGAATCGAGGATCCCTGAAGATGATGGGTCGCATGTTCACTCCCGCATGAGATCGTTCGTCTGTGCCGTGAAGGTCTCCTGACCGTCCCGCGGCTTGTCAAGCCGTACAACAGCGTAGAACTTCTTCGCGGAAGTTCCGCCCTCAAAATGCTCGGTTCCTGCGTTCTCGATGAGCTGGATCACAGTGCCGATCAGACTCATATTATAGACGTGACTTACTCTGTCTCCGGTCTTGATCACTTGACTTCTCCTTGTGGTTTAGGCAGATATCCTCTGCGCCTGTTGCATTATAGCATCAGCCCCCACAAGATTACCAACGATGAAATCGTTTTCTAACAGCTCATCGATGGTGATTTGGATTGGAAGGGGCATGTTTTGCAGCTTGAGTATGTAGTTATTGAGGGTTAACGAGTAGTAGAGGTTGTTCGCGATTATCTCAACATTAGATTTCGCCCTCTCGAACGGTCCCTTCGGTTTTGTGGATAGACTTACTGTCATGCCTGCCTCCCACATCTAAGTAGGTTGGTCGCGACCACCACGCGGGAACATTGCCGTTCTTCCACTTGGCAAAACGTGACTTCTCGCCCAGGTAGTAAGCGCGGTAGCTCGCCACAGGGTCATCGGTAATTTGATATTTTTCTGGCATCGCAATCGCAAAGGTCGTAATACCGTTCGGCGTTGTCGCAGTCCCCTCGAAAGTGGGCGGGATTACACGGTTCAACCAACGATGGACTTCCTCAGCCTTATGGACTTTCCCATAGCGTCGCGTGTACTCTCTGCAAAGCTCCAAGCCATGGATGCTCAGCCACATGTAGTTTCCCCACGTGCGTTGGGTCCACTGCGTGCAGGGATGGGAGACATGAGTCATCTTCCAGGGAGGTCGAAGACGAGGATCGATCTGATTGTGTAGCCATTCCCTGTAACCATTGCGACTGAACGACGACATGTCAGGCTTGAGCATCTTTTGCCAGCCCAACCAATGGGCCGTGCAGAGCATCTGCGCGCTCTCAAGTATCATCTTGCAGATATGCTTGTCGCAGTGATCACGAGCAGCAAGGATTGGGTTTTCGTTCAGGACAAAGATGTTCATTACCAATCACCGTCGTAGTTCGGTTGGGAGTTGTCGATGTCCGCGCGGACACGATGTCCCTTCTTGTTAAAGAGCGTAACCTTCTCACGAAGCATCCGGATCTCCCAGCGATCCTTGCAGATCTTCCGCAGGCTGAATGGTCCGTATCCTTCGATCCCGACGAACTCAGCGGAAACGTAATGAAGATTCGCGTGCTCTCGTCGGGTTGTCATCTCCCTCTTCATCGACTCGAGCTGCTCCTTGAGCTGTTGGATCTCATAATCGCGATCGTGGACGTCCTGCCAGGACGGGTCATCGATCTCTTCAGTTTTCCTCATGACCATCTCCCATATGTCAATCTTAACCGTGGATTCCTGATTTTACCCGTAAAAAGTGGCAACAGCGCCTGCTGCAAGTGAGAGAGCGAGGGAGTTTACGAGCATGATGTAAACTCTCTCGCGGAATGTCCGCGCGTCAAGGAAGATCATTGAGATCGAGAAGTTGATGATGGGCAGGAAGAAACCCAGCATCATCACGGTTCCGATCATCTTATGGGCCGTCGCGTAGGCGAACATGCAGCCGAGAGCGTTCGTCAAGAGCCCGAGGGCGAACATCACCCGGAGACGGAGCCCGAGTTTATCCTCACCCCTCAGCTTCTCCTGCATTCGCTCCAGGAACTGGATCACGCAGGCCTCCGGCGGGCAGCCTTCATCTCAGCCCGCTTCTCGGCCTTCTTCTCCTTCTGCTTACGGGTGACCTCAGCGATCTCCTCATCGGTGGTGCCACGTTGATCATCGTAGAATGCAGACTGGTCGACGCCGGTGACGAGCTGGATGACCGCAAGCTCCTTCGCCTTCGCCTCGACAACACAATCGATCTCGAGGCCGTGCGGGTCGACCGGACCGTCGACAAAGTTCGAGTGTGCCGTCGGGCTCACAGCCCGTCCCTCGCGCTTGCTGGCCGACTCGGAGTAGTGGGTGACAGGGCGGATACCGGCCGGCCAAGTGGAAGCTGCGAGATGGAGAGCATCACGTTCGGAGAGGCCACCATCGCAGAACTTGTGGTGATGGTAGTCGAAGACAATCGGCACACCGGTGCGTTGCCAGACCTTGTGGAGATCGACGACCGAGTAACACTTCGCCTTGTCATCATTCTCGACCGTCAGGCGGCGCTTCACGTTCTCGGGGACACGCTCGAAGTTGCGACACCAGCGGTCCATCGACTCTTCCTTCTCCCCGAAGGCGCCACCGAGGTGGATGTTGATCTTCGCCGCAGGGGTATTCGGGAGACCGATGGCGTCCATAATCTCACCGTGGATGCGGAGATCGCGGATGCAGTTGGCGACGACATGCTCGCGAGGAGACGTGAGGCAGTTGAACTGACCGGGATGGAACGAAAGACGCTGGCCGCCGGAGGCGGCGAGCTTGCCCACACGCTCCAGGGTGGATCGGATGGCATGCCAATCAGGCAACTGCTCGAACTCATATTCGGAGGCCCACGGGGCCAGGTCAGAGGTCATCCGATACACTTGAATCCCATGGGTGTTGTTCCACTCAACAATGCCGTGGAGCGTCTCCACATTCTCCAGAGTGAGGCGGGATGCATGCTGGATACCCTTCTCCTGAAAGGTCCGCTTTATCATCGAGCGGAAGCCGCCCTTCTTCGGACCGAGGGTCATGTTGAGACAGGCGTAGCCGAAACGAGTAGCCATTGATTACCTCCAATCCTATAGTACCACAGGACCGGAGGCGTTGCATGATTTCAGGTGGGATTAGCGGTCGTTGTCCTCACCGCGGTGCATCCTGCGATCGTACTCGGTGTCCCTCTCGTGCTCAGCACGGTCCTGCTCGTTGTCCTTGAGGTAATCCATGAGCCAGTCATGCATCACGTTGTTCAGATCGAAGCAGAGATCCTCGATCATCCCTTCCGCCTCGGCCATCGCGTCATCGTGGTCGTAACCACCCCTGAAGAGGTCCTCGATGTGCGTCATGTGCATCTCGAGGAATCCCACCGGATCCTTCGGACCACCCATAGAGTGTCCACCCTCTTCGTGACCCTCTCTGATAACGCGCTTCGCCTCTTCCTTGATAATCCTGCGGATCATTGACTCTGTGATTCTCATTT
>CAZLHZ010000272.1:0-302 GCA_964559285.1 uncultured Actinomycetes bacterium
GGAGGCGGCGCGCGGGCGCGGACAGAGGGGCACCAAGGGGCTCCCGGTAGGGGCCGAATCGAGCCGGCGGCCCGACCGTCGGCTCGCCACCGCCGGACACATCCGGCAGGGCGAGGGCGGGCAGGGCCACACTCGTGAGCGCGGCACCGTCGAGGCCGGTGAGGGTGAGGGTGGGCACCTGTCCGCGCAGCGCCTCCACGCGCGCCCCACCGGGAAGGGGATAGGACACCGAGCTCACGACATCACGGGCATCGAGGGTGAGGATCGGGCTCGCCGCGGACGGGGAGGAGTAGGCGTAGCGG
>CAZLHZ010000272.1:312-3629 GCA_964559285.1 uncultured Actinomycetes bacterium
GTGCCCGCGGTCGTCAGGGTCGTCGTGACCGCCTTTGCGCCGGTGCCCTCGACCATGCCGGCGAGTGAGGTGCCGGCACCCCAGGTGAGGCGGAGGGGACGGTCGCTGCCGCGCACCGCCGTGACCCGACCCAGCCCGTCGTGATCGATCGTCGCGGTCGTCCGCCCCGTCGCATCACCGGTGATAAGAGGATCAGTCGTCGATCGCACCCGACCCTGTCCGTCGTGGCAGGTGACGTAGGCCACCGCCCCGCGCTGTCCGCCGGTGCGCAGGGCATCGGCTGCCGCGCGCGGGTACTCCGCTGCTGCTGCGCAGGTGGAGTCCTGCCGTGCGGCGTAGCCGTAGCGCGCGTCATCGCGCACCGCCGCCGCACCCTGCGGAGTGGTGACGATGAGCGCACGCACGAGACGCCCGCCCGCGTCATACGTGAACGCCCGGGTCTCGGTGAGCAGGGTGGTCCGATCCCGGGTGACCGTGAGCCGGGCGCCGGTGATGCGGCCGTAGTCCGTGTGCTCGAGCCGCTGCGTCGTGCGCGTCCCGCCACCGATGACGGTCACTGCATCAGGCGCACCCGTCGCGGCATAGTCGAGCGCCGCGGTCACCGCTCCACCGGCATATGAGATCGACTGCACCGTGCCGGTCGCCGCACCGTAGGTCAGAGCCGCCACCGGGGTTCCATTGGCGGTCACACTCGTCACGGCGCCGTCGGTATCGCGGTAGCCGTAGTCCAGGCGTAGCAGCGGTGATCCGGTGCCCGGCGCCGTGACGGTGACGGTCGTCGGCTCGCTCAAGGCGTTGTACGTCGTCACCGTGGCAGTGCCCGTGGCATCGACGTACCGCACCGGGAAGCCGCGCAGGTCCACGGTCGTCGTCGTCCGCGAGGTCGTGCCCGCGCCCACGGGGGCTGCCGGTCCGCGCGTGGTGATCTCCGCGCTCGTGAGCGGGTCACCGCCGATAGCGCGCTCGGTGCGCACCGACTCGAGGAGTCGACCGTTGCTGTCGTACGCCGCTGCCTCGCGAACCTCGCCATCGTCGAACCACCGCGTGCACGTGGTCTCGGACGTGCCCGAGGCACCCTCGGTGCGGACCGCCAGGACGCGGCCGCGAACATCGTGGAAGGTCGTCACCCGCAGACCGTCCTGCCGGGTGATGGTGCGCGGCTGGCCGGAGGCCACCGCGGACCCGGTGCAGGGGGCGGGCAGCGAGACCGGTCCGCTGTTCGGCCAGTAGGTCTTCGTCCGGACGCGACCACCGGCGGTGTCGTAGCGGGAGAGGCGGCCCCACTGCCCGGTCGTCGGGCGCACCGGTTCGTAGTCGAGGGTCTCGTGCACTCCCCCGGGCAGATCGACCCGCGTCACCTGCGCGGTCTCCGGGGCCGCGAAGGTGAGGTCGACCGTGGGCCGGGGCTCCGAACCGGGGTAGATGTCCGAGCTCACCACTGCAGTGCGGTTAGCGAATCCGGGGCGCACGAGGGTGGGGGTCACCTCGGTCGGTCGGCCGGTGCCGGGGGTGACGCGCACCTGCACCCAGCCGGTCGCCGCACCTCGCGGGATCTCCAGGACGACCCGCTTGGTGCCCTCGGGCAGATCACGGAATCGACAGGTCGCTCCCTCGCAGGCCACCCCTTCGATGAGCAGGCGCGCGTCCGCGTCCGATGCGTGCTCAATCGCCACTGTCCAGCCGGTGTCACGGGCGGCACGCTCCTGCTCACGCGTCGGGGTCCACAGGGCCTCAGCCACCGCGGACATCGGACGACCCGTCGACCAACGCACCCCGAGCCCATTGCGCTCGGCCGGCTCCCAGTGGTCGGGGAGCACCTCGCCGCGGAACCCGGGGCTGCCGTAGACCGCGACGCGAAACCCCTTGTAGTGCCGGATCTCGCCGCTGCGTCGGAAGGTGTCGTAGCGCGCGGTGGCCGAGGTGCCGGTGCGGTCCACCCCCGGGCGGACCGGGCCGGACTGGGTGATGAGGTTCTGGGCGTCGTCGTACTCGAACGAGGTCACGAGGCCGCGGCCGTCGGTCGTCGTCAGCTCATCACCACGCTGGGCCGTGGAGGTCGTGATGCCAGCGCGATCCGTCGTCGTGAGGCTGTCGTGGGTTACCGGATCGAGGGTCGCCCGGTTGGACATCGTGTGACCGGGGGCGGTGCCACGAACCTCGGCCGTCACAGGCGAGCCGGAGCGCAGATCGGCCTCGGCAATCTCCGGCAGGAGCAGTTGCTGAGTCACGGCCGGCCCACCGGGTCGACCCGGGGCTTCCGTGAGGCGGCTGACTCGGCCGCGCGGGTCGTAGTCGACACGAGCAACCGCGCTGCGAGCCGCGACATCCATGGTGGCAGCGCGGGTGGCGATGGTGCCACGGGTCGCGGACAGCCGGCCGACCGAGTCCCAGCCAAGGGTCGTGCCAGCCTCGCCCGGATCCTTGATGAGCGCGATCTGCGGCGTCGGCAGGCCCGCGGCGAGATAGCCCAGATCGGTGGCCACCCCGCCGGGATAGGTGATCCGGCACAGCTGCCCGTCGGGAATCCGTGCGAATCCGATCCAGGTCGCGGACGGGCAGGTGCCGGTGCCGGCGTACGTCAGGGTCAGGGTCCGCCCGACCCCATTCGTCAGGGAGGTGAGCCGACCGCCGGACCACGTGAGGGTGGACGTGGGCAGGCCGCCGTCGGTGACCGCGACCGCGCGGCCGTTCTCAAACCTGGTGACGGTGCCGGATGCGTCGGCGAGCAGCCACGTGCGCTGGGCGGGCTCGCACATGGACAGGGTCATCCGGTATCCGTCGACCCGGTCACCACCGAAGGCCTGGACGTAGACACCGGAGTCGTTGCGCAGGAAGGTGAGGGTCGATCCGTTCCAACCGTGCAGGACGACGGAGGCCGGGCCGTCCCAGTCGGTGACGGTCGTGTCGCAGCGGCCGATCGCCGGGGTGGCGGGGACGGGGGCCGCCGGTGCGGTGCGCGCGGGTGGTGCCTGCCGCTCGGCACGGATGTCGGCGAGCCGGATCTCATGCGCGGCAGTGGCGGCATCGCCCAGAACCGGGACGACCGGGGAGTGCTGCCACACCGCATCCGTGCGGGAGGTGGTGCGGACCCGAGTGATTCCCGGTGGGACCGCGAGGGGCTGGTACGCCGATACCGCCGCGAGTCGTATCCAGCCGCGGCCATCCCAGCCCTCGACGACAAGGGCAGCGGGGCCGGCGGGATGATCGGGGTCACTCGCGGCTGTGGGATCGACACCGAGCCGCTGTCGAGGACCGGGGTCTGCCGTGGTGGCGCGATAGGCCAGGGGTGGTTGCGGGGTCGGTGCCCCGCGCCCCCG
>CAZLHZ010000273.1:0-3620 GCA_964559285.1 uncultured Actinomycetes bacterium
GACTGTTCACGGATGACAGGGTGACATGCCCGCGCCCAGCGTGTCGGCCCGATGTGGCCAGCGGCGCGTTCGGATCAGGTCAGGATGCGTGGCTGCCGGATCGCGAGGAAGCCGATCCCAGACCCATGAGCGACATCACCTTGCCGATGATGAGCGACGCGACGGCGAGTCCGACAGAGATCCAGAACAGCCAGATCATGTCGAAGATCAAGCCGACCGTTCCGGCGAGGAACGCGACCATGAGCAGGATGACGGTGGTCCACGCCGCCGGGGTGGAACCGTGGCTGTCGTGTGCGTGATCGCTCACTGGGAGGCTCCCTGAGATCCGTGTCGGTCGATCGAGGCGGTGCCGCGGGGGCACCGTTCCGCTGCGCCAGAGTAGTCGACCCGGTCATCGGCCGCGTGACCCGGTCGCACCGAATCAGGCGGTGGGATCCTCGCCGCGGTCCAGCGCCGACCAGGGGTCCTCCGGCCGCGTCCTCGGCGACCGTTCATAGCGCGAGGACATCGCGGGCCATCGCGAGCCGTGGATGGCCGCGGCAAGCCCGCAGGCGACGATGACGAGCCCCGCGACGGCGGTGAGGGCCGGCCACAGCCCCAGTGACATCTGCGAGCTCAGGGTGCCCCCCTCTCGGGCGATTGCCGTGGCAACGGCCGCAGGAGCACCGCTGACACCCGAGATGGTGCTCACGACGACGACTGCGCCAGCGGCGGCGATGAGGACCCCCACCGCGCGTCGCACCGTGCCCGATGTGGCGATGATGCCGACCGCACTGGCCAGCGCCACCCAGGCCCCGGCCACCGCCAGCGGTGCCAGATCACGTCCGGCCAGCGACAGGCCGTCGAACCACGTCTGTCCGGGCAGGGTGTAGGTCGCGGTGATCCAGGCGAAGCCGGTGAGGATGAGCGCGATCACCGCGGCTGCAGTCATGACAAGCAGGGTCACGGCGTACCCACGACGCCCGCTCATGATCCAGCCTCGCGCAGCGTGGACGCGATGGCCACCGCGCGGATCACCGCAGCGGCCTTGGCTCGGCATTCCGCCTCCTCGGCTTCTGGCACCGAGTCGGCCACAATCCCAGCGCCGGCCTGCACATACGCGACGCCATCCTTGATGACTGCCGTCCGGATCGCGATGGCCATGTCGAGGTTGCCAGCGAAATCGACGTACCCGATGCAACCGCCATAGGCACCGCGGCGCACCGGTTCGAGCTCATCGATGATCTCCATCGCGCGCGGCTTGGGAGCTCCGGAGAGGGTGCCAGCGGGGAAGGTGGCTGCGAGTGCGTGGTACGCCGTTGCCCGGGGCGCCAGTGTGCTCGTCACCGTCGACACCAGATGCATGACGTGCGAGTAGCGCTCAACCTGCATGAACTCGACAACCTCGACAGTGCCGGGTGCACTGACCCGACCGAGGTCATTGCGTCCAAGGTCGACGAGCATGAGGTGCTCGGCGCGCTCCTTGGTGTCGGCCAGCAGGTCCTCGGCTAACGCGGCATCCTCCTGCGGGGTGGAGCCGCGTCGTCGCGTGCCCGCGATGGGGTGCAGGAGGCAGTGCCCCTCGGTGACGCGCACGAGCGCCTCCGGCGAGGAGCCGACGATCTCGAAGCCGATGGTGTCATCGATGCTCGTCGCATCGGGCGTGGGGAAGCGGACGAGATACATGTAGGGACTCGGATTGGTCACTCGCAGAATGCGATAGACGTCGAGCGCGTCAGCCGGGCAGTCCACCTCGAACCGCTGCGAGAGCACGATCTGGAAGGCGTCTCCGGCACGGATGTAGTCCTTCGCACGATCCACTGCGGCCAGATAGTCATGCTCCGTCGTGCCTCGGCGCACATCCGCGTGTGCGTCGGGGTCATAGGTTGCGGCGGAGGGTTGAGCCGGGCTGGTGAGGTCGGCCTGCATGGCATCAAGTCGTCGCACGGCATCAGACCACGCCTCATCAACGCGCTCATCTGTCGCGTCGTAGTTGATGGCATTGGCAATGAGCAGGACGGATCCGTCCGTGTGATCGAGGACCGCCAGATCGGTGGCAAGGAGGAGCGCGATCTCCGGCAGTCCGATCTCATCGGGATTGTCATCGGGGATGCGCTCCCATCGACGAACGGCGTCGTAGGACACCATGCCCACCATGCCGCCGGTCAGCGGTGGCAGCCCGAGCAGGCGGGGCGTGTCGAGGAGCTCCATGGTGAGGCGGAGCGCTTCGACCGGATCGTCATCCATCGGCACGCCGACCGGTGCGCGACCAATCCAGACGGCGCGTCCCTCGCGCTCGGTGAGCATGGCGGCACTGCGCACACCGATGAACGAGTAGCGCGACCACGAGCGGCCGTGCTCAGCGGACTCAAGGAGAAAGGTGCCGGCACGCTCACCGGCGAGCTTGCGGAAGAGTCCAACCGGGGTCTCGCCATCGGCGAGGATGCGACGGACGACAGGAATGACGCGACGGTCCGCAGCCAGCGCCCGGAAGTCCGCGAGTGCCGGAGTCGCCGCCCCGGTGAACGTTGCGGCAATGGTGCCGGTGTCCAGTCCCGAGGTCATGCGGTGCTCACGGGCAGGGCGCGAGCATCGAAGCAGGTGCGCTCACCGGTGTGACAGGCCACACCGATCTGGTCAACCAGGATGAGCAGGGTGTCGCCGTCGCAGTCCAGGCGCACCTCACGCACATGCTGGACATGTCCTGAGGTGTCGCCCTTCACCCACTGCTCCTGCCGACTGCGCGAGTAGTAGGTGGCACGACCAGTCGTGAGCGTGCGATGCAGGGCTTCGTCATCGAGCCAGGCCACCATGAGGACCTCTTTGGTATCCCACTGCTGCACGACGGCGGGGATGAGTCCCTGCCCATCGCGGGTGAGCTGGGCGGAGATGGTCGGATCGAGGCCGGTCACGGGCTCATTGTGCCGGTGCGAGCTCCGCCGGTTGCGGCGCCTCAGCCGCTCGGACGACGCCGTGGGCCATTCCGGGGAAGACCCAGCGGTGGAAGGGAGCGACCGACCACCAGTAGGCCTGTCCGGCCAGCCCACGCGGGTGATAGATCGCCCGCTGCGTGAGGACGGATCCGCCCCCCGGCCGGGGGGCGATGGTGAACTCCAGCCACGCCTGTCCGGGCAGGCGCATCTCGGCGCGCAGCCGCAGCAGACTGGGTCGATCGAGTTCCTCCACGCGCCAGAAGTCCAAGGTTTCACCCACGAGGAGCCGATCCGGATCGCGGCGACCGCGGCGCAGCCCCACTCCCCCGACGGCCTTGTCGAGGATGCCGCGCACCCGCCACAGCCATTGACCGGCGAACCACCCGTGCTCGCCACCGATCCCCTCGACCGCCGCCCACACACGCTGCGGATCTGCCGATGTTTCCACCACCCGCACATCCGTGTAGAGGCTGCCTCCGGCCCATTCCGGATCGGTCGGCAGTGGATCGCTCGGTGCCCCCGCGAGAGATGCGGATGACCACCGCGTCGCCACGTTGGCCTCTCGGATCCGCTGCAGGGCGAGTTCCAGCGAGCGATCGAAGGGGATGAGGCCGCCGGGCGGGTCCGGGATCCACTGCGCAATGTCGTGCTCGCTGCACACCGCGGGATGGATGAGCGACTCAACGAGCGGGCGCGCGATGCTGCGCG
>CAZLHZ010000274.1:0-187 GCA_964559285.1 uncultured Actinomycetes bacterium
AGGTCGAGGCGGCGCAGCTTGTTGAACTGGACGATGAGGAAGGCGACGGCGATGACGACGAGGATCACGAGGACGATGAGCACGATGATGATGAGAGTGGTCATGGCCGGAGTCTAGGTGCCTTTGGGGTGATGGGACCACAATGTCGGAAGGGGGATCTAGAGTCCTGGCAAGGGAGGGGTTATGA
>CAZLHZ010000274.1:197-3616 GCA_964559285.1 uncultured Actinomycetes bacterium
GGTGGGGCTCCGGCCGGAGCCGCCGGTGAGGATGTGTCGGTCGCGACGGGGCTGCAGGATGCTCGCGGCCTTGTCGTCTTCGGTCGCGATGACGTTGCCGTTACGGATCGGGGAACGGGCAAGGTCGTCCTCGTGGACCGCGCCTGGGATCGACAGGAGTACGCAGAATTCGGCGCCGCCGGGTCAGCCGTGCTGGCAGATGATGCGACCTTCTACGTCGCCTACGGCGATGGTCGCATCGCCGAGTTCACGGACACCGGATGGTGGGGTCCGTTATGGACAGCTGACCGGACCTTTGCCTCTGGGTTTGAGAGCATCGGGGATCTCGCGGTGGATTCGAAGGGGAGGCTCTTCGTTGCGGATCCACTGGGAGGCGCGGTCTGGCGGACCGAAGGGTGGCGTCGCACTCTCGTGGTGAGCGGCCTCTCCGAGCCGACCGGACTAGCGGTTGCCTCTGACGGCACGCTGTATGTCGGGGACACCCGGGAGCGTCGAATCTGGAAGATCACGCGCGACGGGGTGCGCACCCCCTTCGGCCCGCAGGGGGTGCTGGACCCCGTGGGGCTGAGTTGGACACCTCGCGAGGGACTCCTGGTGGCCAGTCAGACGACCGGTCAGATCGTGGCGGTGTCGGAGTCCGGTGTGGCGCGGGTCCTCGTGCCGGATGCTGTCGGCACGAGTGATGTCACCGTGTTCGATGGTCAGGTCTACTTCACGATGCGTGGCGACCTCGGAGTGCGGCGGGTGACCTTCACCCTGTCGGGGCTGGCGATTCTGCCCTCCGCACCGAATGAGCCCTCTCGCGTTCGAGCCGGATACACCACTGCGACATCGGCCCAGGTGCGATGGGACCCGCCGTCACCGAACGGGCTTGCGGTGACGTCATATGTCGTGTCAGCCTCGCGTGACGGCGGGGTCCGGTGGCGGCAGTTCCGTGTCGATGGGTCTGTGGGACAGGCGCAGATCCCTGATATCGACGGCCCCGCGCAGGCTGTGCTCGTGCGCGTGGCCGCGGTGAATCCGCGAGGGCAGGGCCCGTGGTCCGATCCGGTCATCGTGACGACCAAGGGCGCCCGTCAGATGCGGGTAGAGGTCGTGGATGCTGACGGGGAGCCCGTGATTGGTGGGTCGATCACCTGGCAGATGACTGACCTGCCGATCTCATCCTCGGCGACTTACGGCCTCACCGACTTCGGACTCATTGACTTCCCACTTGCTCCCGCCGGACGTGTCACGGTCACGATCACGGATGCCCGCACCGCGTCCGGTGCTCTCGTGTCCGGAGCCTTTCAGGCAGTGCTCGGCTTGCCGCGCACGGTGCTCACCCTGCCTGATGCTCCCGTGACCGAGAAGACGGTGCGCGTGGTCATCCCAGTGGAGGACGGATTCATCCCGGTACCGCGCGCTGAAGTGACGGTCAACGAGAGTGCGGGTCAATTCGCTGACAAGGACTGCCGCGACTGGGCCTTCGGAACCGCCGGACCGAGCGATCTGTGCATCGACTACGGACCGCCGTCGATCCGCACGCCCATCACGTACGAGATGAAGGTTGAGGGATTCACCTTTGAGCTGATCGAGCCCGACTGGCCGATGCTCACGGACGCTCAGGGCTACGCCACGATCAGGGCGTTCATGCGCGCCTCCCCGAAGGTGCGGGCGCGCTATGACGACGGTGTCGTCGATCAGGGCGTCGATCTGGTGGTGCGATCCGACACGACCAGAGCCGAGCTCGACTACCTGCCCTGGCTGGATGTCGCGGATTCCATGATCACAGCTGATGTCGGGGAGCCGGTCGAGATGACGGTGCAGGTGCAGACCCCCTTCGAGTCGGCTCTCACACGGGGGCGACTTCTGGCACCGGCCGGAGTGAAGGGTGTCCCGGTGCGGGTCATCCGACCCGCGGGCGCACCCACGGGGAGCTGCACCAGTCGACTGAACGCGACCACGGATGCCCGAGGCAGGGCGACCCTCATCGTGTGCGCCACCGCGTCGGGGGAGTATCGCTTCGCTCCAGCCGGCGCCGCAGCCGTGTCCAGTGTCATGCTCCGGGTGCGCGGAGCCGCCCCACTTCCCCCGATGACCGTCGCCGCCCGAAGTCTGGCCCCCGGCGCGCTCACCGTCACCTGGGGACCACCCCTGTTCGATGGGGCGTCGCCGATCACCTCCTACACGGTCACGATCGAACGCGGGTGGGAACGATCGGTGACGCGCACGGTCAAGGCCGGCACTCGACAGGTCGTCATCCGTGGCCTGAACAATGCGACGGACTACACCGTCAAGGTGCGAGCCGCGACGCGGCATGGCTCGAGTGTTCCCACGGTCGTCACCGCGTCGGTGGCGTGATGTCTGCCCCGTCTGCGCGGCGCTCGGCACGACGGATCGCGCGATTCATCGCCTTGAGACCTTGGCGGTAGTCGCGGCGTTGTCCGATCTCGGCGAGGCGTACCGCCTCGGCCTTGGCCGTCAGCGCCTCCGGGAGTCGGTCGAGTCGAGCGTCGGCGATGGCCAGCAGGATCCAGGCGCGAACATCAAGGCGATCCTGGCGAGTGAGGTAGCGCGCGACATTCGCGGTCAAGCGCGGGCGACTGACCTTGAGCGCTTCCTCGGCAAGGGTCACCCCGACTCCGGGACAGCGCGGACCGAGTGCCCAGGCACGTCGCAGCGGACCGATGGCCTCACTGGCCTTCATGCGATCGGCGTACTCCCGCGCCAGGCGCGATCGTTCCGGACAGCTGGTCCATGGCGAGATGAGAGCCGCCTTGACCTGCGGCTTGGTCCGGGCTGCATTCGCGGTCGAGGTTGCGACTGCGGGCGGGATGAGGGCGAAGAGAACGAGCATTCCGGCTAGTCCCGAGGTCACCCAGCGGCCGAGACGGCCAACGGTCGCTGGGGATGTCGGGCGACGCGCGGGCGGCACCGGTGACGGCGCGACAGTGGCGATGACGGCGCCGGCAAGGATCCAGCCGAGCGCCTTGAGCGCCACCTGATCGATGCTGATGAGCGACTGCGCCATCCACGCTGCCCACGCGCCGACGAGTGCGGCCGGGATCCAGATCGGCAACGGCCACGCGGTGAGGGCGGATGCGCGAAGAGCACGGACGACGACCACGATGACGGCGATCATGAGCGCCAGCCACAGCAGCATTCCGGGGACTCCCACGGTCGCACCGAGCTGCAGCGGCACGTCGTGTGCCGCAGTGACGTGGTGATCACCGGTGCGCAGGCTCAGGTAGGAATCGGGACGGTACGCCGACACCACGCGCACGAACGAGTCTGGACCCATCCCGAACCACGGCTGCGCGAGCATGCCGTTGATCGCCGTCTGCCAGTAGATCCGTCGGATCGCAACGGTGGCTCCATCTCCAATGAAACCGAGCGGCCCGATCGCGAGCACTCCCAGTGCGGCGATCACCCCAGCC
>CAZLHZ010000275.1:0-264 GCA_964559285.1 uncultured Actinomycetes bacterium
CGGACGATGTCAATGACCTCGGGCATCGCGGTGGCCTCGCCGCTGCCCGCGCCACCGTCCTGGCCGCCGACCGCATCAGGTGCGACGTCACCGGTGTCGGTTTCGTCACTGCCTGCTACCGCAGTGACCGGGTCGCTCCCGGCATCGGGGACGCGCCGAGGGGTCGGGCCCAGGTTCGGCTTGGGAACCGGTCGCAGCACGGGCGGGCGCGACACCTCGACCGGCGCGACGCCGAGGGCGTCGACGAGTCGGGCATCGGCCGCG
>CAZLHZ010000275.1:274-3615 GCA_964559285.1 uncultured Actinomycetes bacterium
ACCCTCCGGAGTGAGGCCGGTGAACCGAAGGTCTCGCACCTGGTCTCCCCTCTGGGCCGTGGCGTCGGCACCGTGACATGGGCGAGCCGCACGGTCGCCTGAGTGGACCCTACTCGCGTGTGATGACGGTGCTGTGAAGATGGCCCCGTGAATGCTGAGAGGTCGGATGCCCATCTGGCCGTCGAGATCGCCACCGCGGCCGGTGCCATGCTGCTCAAGGGCTGGGCTGGACCGCGCGAGGTCTCGACCAAGTCGACACCCACCGACGTCGTCACCGAGATGGACCGAGCCTCCGAGGCATTGATTCGCGACCGGATCCTCACCGCCCACCCCGATGACGGCATCCTCGGTGAGGAGGGCGGGGAGCGCATCGGCGGCAGCAGTCGTCGCTGGGTTGTGGACCCCCTCGACGGAACCGTCAACTACCTCTACGGACTCGCCCACTGGGCCGTCTCCATCGCACTGGAGGTCAACGGCGAAACCGTGGCCGGAGCCGTGGTCGCGCCGGTGCTCGACGAGGTGTTCGCGGCGAGCCTCGGTGGTGGCGCATGGAGGCAGAGGATCAGCGATCCGGGGTCGCGCCAGGCGATTCATCCCGCGCCGGTGACCTCACTCGACCGGGCCCTCGTGGCGACCGGCTTCTCCTACTCATCCGCGACGCGCGCACGTCAGGGAACCCTCGTGGCGGCGCTCCTGCCCCAGGTGCGCGACCTTCGCCGGCTGGGAGCGGCGGCCTTGGACCTGTGCCACGTGGCGTGCGGTCGCGTGGACGCGTACGTCGAGGAGGACCTGCAGGCTTGGGATCTGGCCGCGGGCGGACTCATTGCCCGCGAGGCCGGTGCCGTGGTGACCGGAGTGCGTGGCCTCTCGGCACCCGTGCCGCTGACCGTGGCGGCGGCCCCCGGCATTGCATCCGCGTTCCATCACCTCATCGACGACATCGCCCTCCTTGCCGGGGAGGAACCGCACTGAGGGCTCTGCTGCCCTCAGTCCAGACGGCGCAGGGCCGCGAGGTAGCGATGTGAGTTCGCGACATAGGTGGCCACCCCGTGGGCGATGAGTGAGGCATCGGCGGCATTGGGCGTGATGCGGGCCGGGATCCCGACCGCCCGAGCGCCGGCGGGCACCTCCGTTCCATTGGTCACCAGGGCCGCGGCCCCGACCAGAGCGCCCCGGCGGATCACCGCCCGGTGGAGCACGATCGATCCTGACCCCACGAGGCAGTCGTCCTCGATCGTGCAGCCCTCCAGATGCACGCGGTGACCAATGACACAGCGGTCACCGATCGTCGTGTCAAGCAGCTCAGTGCAGTGCACCACCGTGCCGTCCTGGACCGAGGTCTGCGCGCCGACGATGATCTGGCCGCTGTCGCCGCGGAGCACTGCGGCGGGCCAGACCGTGGATTCTGGGCCGATGGTCACGGATCCGATGATGACCGCATCTGGGTGCACGAAGGCCCGGGAATCGATGACTGGAACCCGGTCGTCGAGGGCGTAGATGGGCATGTAGGTCCTTCCTGAACCGCGATCAGCGGGCTGCGCGCCCAACATCACGGGTCACGGGTCTTCACGGAGCGCTCCGTTGCTGCCAAGGTCATCACCGTAGGGCACAATGCAGCGCCCCGGCGTGGTTCGCGCGCGACCCCCGTCTGGGAGCGGGATTGGCACCGATGCACAATCCTGAACAGGACCACACAGGGTCCGACGTACACCATGGATATCGACTGAGGACCGGGGGAACGGATGGCCACCGACTACGACGCGCCTCGCAAGACCGATGATGAACTGTCCGAGGACAGCATCGAGGAGCTGAAGGCCCGTCGCGCCGACAAGACGTCAGGAGCGGTCGACGTCGATGAGACGGAGCTCGCGGAGAACCTCGAGCTTCCGGGCGCCGACCTGTCGGACGAGAGCCTGACCGTGCGCGTGCTGCCACGTCAGGCCGATGAGTTCACCTGCTCGAAGTGCTTCCTCGTGCATCACCGCAGCCAGCTCGATCACGAGTCCTCGGCTGGCCCGATCTGCCGCGAATGCGCCTGACCCACCGCGCGATGAGATGAGGTTCGATGAGTGACTCGCTGAGCGCTGACTCCGTTGAGGAGGCGGAGTTCGCGCATCCGGTGCTGCACTTCGTCGCACCCCTTGTCGTCATCGGTGCGACCTACGCCGTGCGCAAGGTCCTGTCCACGGGCTACTCCGCCGTCACCGGTCGTTCGGCACCGGAGGTCACCGATCGCAGTGTGCACCTCGGTCGGATCATCGCCTGGACCGCGGCGACCGCGGTAGCGACGGCCCTCGTCGAAGTGGCCATCGTGCGGTACGCCGACCGCCGCAAGCCCTGAACCACTCACCCAGGCGCGCGCAGCGTGGCCGACCGGATCGCCTCGGCCAGATGCTGCGGGTGTCGTGTGGTCACCAGCCATGACGGATGCGGATCCTGCGGATCGGTCACGGCGATCCGGACCGCCTGAGGTGACGCCCAGGTGCGCAGCACGAGGTAGGCACGCGGATCCGCTCCGGTGGTGCGAGAACGACCAGCCGCGGTCGCGTCCAGCGCCTCCACGTCGCCGACGAACCGCAGTGGGAGTCGGGCCCGCCCCGCGCGCACGACGTGATCGTCAACACCCACGATCGGTGCCGTGACGACCATCGCGACTCCCAGCAGCACGGTACCGCCGCCGCCGATGACCCACCCGACGGTGGCATCGATGGCCGCGCCGTAGGCAACCGCAAACATCGCGACGATGGCGACCATGACGAGCCATGCCCACCACGACGGCACCAGCCGTTCCCGGTAGGTCGCGTTCGCGCCATCCTGACCTTCCTGCCACTCCATGGGCACAGCCTGCCGCAGGGTTCACCCGTCGGCGCTCGGTAGGGTCGCCGCACCCTGCGCCCACGCGTTCATCGGAGGATTCATGCGCACTGCCATCACGCCGCCGCCTGATGCGATCGTTCCGGAGCGCTCACCTCTGGCACCACCGGCGGGCACCACCGTGCACGGCCACTATCGCGCCTGCTTCGGCTGCGGAGACACGAGCCCCGATGGCCTCCGGATGCAGATCACGATGGGTGAGGGACTCACGATCCTCAGCGAGTACGCCGTCACCGAGGCCCATCAGGGCGCTCCCGGTCTCGCCCACGGTGGTGTGCTCGGGGCGGCCATTGACGAGATGCTCGGGTCCTGCGGCTACCTCATCGGCACACCGACCGTGACCGCGCGGATGGAGATCGACTACGTCCGACCGGTTCCGGTGGGCGCTGTGCTCCATCTCGAGTCGACCATCCGGTGCCAGCACGGACGCAAGGTCTATGTCAGCGCCACAGCGCGACTCGGTGATC
>CAZLHZ010000276.1:0-3615 GCA_964559285.1 uncultured Actinomycetes bacterium
CGAGCAACTTCATAATCGTGTTGGTGCGGGTGGCCGCCGTGCCAAGGCCCGTGCCACGCATTGCGTCCTGGGCCTTCTCGTCATCCACGAGTTTGCCCGCGGTTTCCATCGCCTTCACCAGCGTGCCATCCGTGTAATGCCCTCGCGGTGGCGTGGTCTGGCGCTCGTCCATAGCGACGGACGTGATCTTGGCCGAGCCGCTCCCTTCGGCCGCACCGCCATGCCCCACGGGCAGCGTCTCGACGGTCTTTCCATACACGGCCCGCCATCCCGGAACGCGAATCGTTCGGGCGACCGCCTCGAACGTCTCGCCCGCCACGGTGAAGCCGAGCGTGTGCACGGTCGTTTCCGAGGTCGGCAGGAACGCGGCCACGAACCGCTTCAGCACGAGGTCGTAGATCTTCTGCTCGCCCTCTGTGAGGTCCGGCCGCTCGCTCGTGATCTCCGCGGGGACGATCGCAAAGTGGTCGCCTACCTTCGCACTGTCGAAGACCCGCATGTTCGCTGGATCAATCCCGCGGGCCAGGGCGTCGGCCGCTGGGCCGGCGAGGGCAGGCACGGCAGCGGCGATCTGCTGGAGCCGCTCACGCACCATCTCCACGTCGTCCTCGGGCCGCAGGTGCTGCGACTCCGTTCGCGGATACGTGATCAGCTTCTTCTCGTAGAGCGACTGGGCGATGCTCTGCGTGCGGTCGGCCGGATACCCAAACTGGCTGCTGGCCTCGGCGAGCAGATCGTTGAGCTTGAAGAGCAGCGGCGGCTGCTTCACCTCCACTCGCTGCCGGGACACGACCGTCGCCGGCTGCCCAGTCACCATCTGCACGATCGCCTCGGCACGACTGCGACTGCCGATCCGCCGCCCGTGGTCGTCACCCGCCTCCGATCCTCGCGTTGTCCACGCTGCTTCGATGACGCTGCCGTCGGCAAGCGTGAACGAACCGGTCAGGAGCCAATAGGGCTGGGGCACGAAGCCGGCGATCTCGAGGTCTCGCTGGCAGACCATCATCAGTGTGGGGGTCTGAACGCGGCCGGCGCGGGTGATGTCGAAGCGGCCGGCCCGCTTCATGATGCCGCTGAGAGCCTTCGTGATGTTGATGCCAATCCAGAAGTCGGCGATCGCACGAGAGACCGCGGCATCCGCCAGCCCCTGCACGGCCGACGCGGGCCGCAGCTCAGTGAACGCCCGGTGGATGGCGGCGGACGTCATCGACTGCAGCCACAGCCGCTGCACGGGCTTCGTGCAGCCGGCATGCTGCATGATCTCCCAAAAGATCAGCTCTCCCTCGCGACCGGCGTCGCAGGCATTGATCACGCTGGTCACATCGTCGCGGCCCAGAAGGGCCACGAGCTCGGCAAGCCGCTTGGCCTGCCGCGGCGCCGGCTTCATCTCCAGTTGCTCGGGTAGCAGCGGGAGGTCGGCCAGCTTCCAGGTCTTCGGCAGCGCGGTCGTGAGCAGGTGGCCGGCAGCGGCGGCGATCAGCATCGTGGCCGACTCGTGGACGTCGCCACGCTTCGTGAAACCACCAAGAGCCTTGGCGATGTCGGCGGCCACCGACGGCTTCTCGGCGATGACGAGCGTCTTGGACTGCGGCTGGGAGATGCGGGCTGCGGCGATCATGTCGTGTGCTCCAGTTGAGAAATGGCGGTCGTGAAGTGTCTGACTGAGTTCGACGACACCGGCGTCGTCTTTTTTCAGAACTCGAGCGACATCGACACGTCGTCAAGGAAACCGCACGAAGATTTTTTCGGCGCGACGGCAGTGAGAGGCTGTGGCAGTGCGATCTCCATTCATCAACGCGCACGCGTGTGCGCGGGCGTGCGTGCACGCGAGCGCTCGCACGCGGGCGCGGGTGCGCTCGTGCGTGTGCGCACGCACATGCGCGCACGCGAGGCGGCCTGCCGCGCTTGACTGCGGCCCTATGCTTCTGCGGTTTGTGGGGCGACGAGTCGCGACGATGCGACGGCCCATGTCAGGAGCAATGAGCCACAAGGAGACAGACGATGAGCACGGATCTTCATCCGACCGGAATCAACGTGTATGGCTATGCGGTGGCATGGGTGCCACCGGGTGCGACGGCATGGAAGATGGAGCCCGACGACGAGTACCGTAACCTGCCGGCCCACTACCCAACGCTGGCAGAGGCGTGTGACCGCGTGGCCTTCTTGAAGGAGCACGGGTTCAAGGCGAGGACCTTGGCGCTGCTGGTGATGGCCAGCGACTCGCCCGAGGAGTTCGAGGCGAACAAGGTCCCGCAGGAGTAGCAGCCGTGTGGGCGGGGCAGGCAAGCAGAGACGCACACGACCCCCTGCGGGCGCGAACCCGCAGGGGGCGGTGCGGCCGCTCGTTCAGGACTGCTTTCGACTGGTTTTCAACGAGGGATAGAGTGACTAAGTGCTGGCGCTGATCACTGTCCCGTCGGGGCTCACTGAGTAATGCCAACGGGCAAACGCAGGCGGCCTGCCTCTATTGCCGGATTTTTGCGCTGCGTTCGATCCCTCGAGGCGGTCTTCCTCGCTGCACACCGCGACGCTGATCCCTACCCGGGAGGCCTGCGACGGGGCCGCACAAGGCTTGGGGTATGGCTGGCAGGCCGTTCTTCGTCGTGGCCGCTCGTCCCCGCCGCCGCGGCACTGTTGCGGGTGACGTCGCACGCCACCTTCACGTACCGAAACACCCGCTCCGACCCATCCGGAAGACGGTCGCGCGCCGGGCATCAACCGGTAAGGCTGCACTCTGCTTTGGTGGGCGAGGGCGGTTTATCCGCCCGTTTTCCACCCGTCACCGCCAAACCGCTCCTTCCACTCTTGAATGGCCTCGTAGCGGATTGGCGGCATCTGAAAAAAGGCGTCGTCCTCGTGCATTCTTTCGAGCGTGTCGACGACGGGTTCTCCTGACTCGATGAGTCGCTGTTTCACCAGGAATACGATCCAATCCATTCCGGCATACGAGGAAATGCGATTTGTCATTCGGCTTGTCTCCTTCGACAGTATTTCTGTGGATTTGAGAGGGTCGCTTTGACGTTTGTGCAAACGGCATGCCGTTCAGGTGAAATACGGGGCCGGCTCCCGATGCCGACGCTGCATCACCCCTTCCGTCGCCACGCAGATCGCAGCACGTGCACGAACCGCTCGTTGATGCGATCAATCCTGTCCCACCGCTGTTCCAACCAGCGGTGCGCTGCCTCTTCCGTCCAGCCGAACCGACGCATGGCCCAGCCCTTGAGCACGAACGCCGTGCGACTGCGGCCGCCGTGGCAGTGGACGAGGATCGGTCGGGATGCGTCTTCCGACAGTAGGGCGTCGATCGTGTCGACGGCGTCTTTGAGCACTGCCAGCGGATTCTCGTTGTGGTGCGGCTCCGCCCTGTCGACGAGGAATACCTGCCGTCGCACATTCCTCTTGGTGAACCCATCGTCGGTGCGGCATAGCGAGATCACCTGCCACTCGTCCGGCGCGTCCGCAGCGCCGGCCCGATTCGCGGCATAGATCGGAAACTCGTCGTGCACCCGTGCTGGCCCCCCCGCCGGCTCGTCGGCTGGGTCCACAGGTTCGTGCTTGCCGAGCAGACTCCGGGCCAGGGATTGGAGCGATGCATAGTCGTAAACCGTATCACCG
>CAZLHZ010000277.1:0-3604 GCA_964559285.1 uncultured Actinomycetes bacterium
TCCCGTTTGCATCCTGGCCGTAGAAGCCGTTTCCGAGCTCACCGACAGCGTTGTCTCCCCAGCAGAACGCCTTCCCCGCAGAGTTGATCGCACAGGCGTGTTGCTGATTGATCGCGATGTCAACGAGGCGTCCGTTTCCGATTCCCGTGGTCCGCTTGACGGCCTTCGGGGTATGAGAGGGCTCCCAACTGCCGTAACCAAGAATGGCCCCGTGATCGGCCGTTGCATAGTTGGCTCCTGCAGGGTCTAACCCATTGCGACCCCAGCAGTAGCCGTGGCCATCGGTCTCATTGATGGCGCAGTACTGGGAAACACCCGCAGTCAAGTGGCTCACCTTGCCATCGGGCATGTCACCGTGACCCAGAGTGGTGAGTGGGTTGTTCGTCGACAGGGGGTTGGCACTTCCTGAGGGAGTGCCATTCCCAATGCACTTGATCTCGGTTGACGTCGTGAAACACATGCTGTCGTATCCGAGCGCCACCTCGCGTGCACCCGAGGCTGTCACCTGCACCAAGTCCTGCGTGAAATTCCCCGGCGGGACAGAGCCCAGCCGGTTATTTGATGCGTACCCCCAGCACCAGACCGCACCACCGTCCGTTACGACGCACGTCGCCTGATTGAAGGTGTCGACATCGACGATCTCTGCTGCGTCGAGTTCGGGCCTGATGACGACCACCGGACCACCGTCGAACGCGCTACCAGAGGCTGAGTTGCTGGCCTTCTGCCCCATGGAGTTGCCGTTGTCGGAGCCGTAGGACGTCATCTGCTGGCCACCGGTCAGTGCGATCGCCGATGGAGCAACCACGACTGATGCCGCTATCGCGATGGCCCCTGAGAAGGCGAGGCTGAGGGCAGCGGTGGAGGCAAGTGTCCGGGCGAATCTCATGGGGACTTCCTTACGGGGCTTGAGGTGAAAGGCGGTTGCGAGAATGGACTGGTGGTACACAGCAGACTGAAGGTCCACCCGTGTCCACTCACCGAAAGGGGTGGTGGGGGGGGACAAGACGAGGGTTTTGGCACCGGATTCGGTGAGAGCGAGGATCGACGGGGCTGTGTGCCGCCGCGTCGCTTGACTGCCCCGCCCTGGTCCTCCTCGTGGTCACTGCTGTCGTGGTGGGTTATGTGACAGGGGCCAACCCCTGCGTCGCTACCCAGCTCGCCCAACCACATCGACCGCAACATCCAGACCACGACTCGTGACCCCACTCACGGAAACCGACGAGGACCCAGCGCACCCGGACGGGCACGATCGGATGCGATTCCACACTTCCGGACTAGGACGACCCGGAGCCGTGACGACTCACCGAAGGAACCTCACCCGCCGCGCGGACAGATGCGCGCGGTGACGGAGCGGAACTGTCCGCGGAGACAGGGACCACTGGGAGTTGTCCGCGGCTGGGGCGGTGACGGCTCACCGTGGGGTCACCATTGACATAGAACCGCCACGGTGTCACCGCCCCTGCACCGGTGACCCCCGTACGCGTCGTGATGCCGATCAATGCCGCCGTGATCCGGCGGCCGAGCGCGAGGCGGACGGGCGACTGCTCATCGAGGAGGTCGATCCCGTCGCAGTCGCCCCCGACGCCGAGCGCGACAGCCATCCGGGCCGGTCCCGAGGCCAGATCCGCATCACGACGTGAGGTCGCACGCCGGTCCCGGGCGACCTCGATCCCCTCCACCACCTCCCCCGCGCGCAGCAGCACCGCGGCGGCCGTGCCCTCGACCCCGGTGACGACGTTGACGCACCAGTGCATGCCGTAGGTGAAGTAGACGTAGGCGATTCCGGCACGCGCGAACATCGTGGAGTTGCGCGGAGTGCGCCCACGGAAGGCATGGGAACCCGGATCCTCACCAACTCCGCCGTAGGCCTCCACCTCGGTGAGTCGCACCGTGACGCGCTTCCCATCGATGAGCGATGTCACGCGGGCGCCGAGCAGGCGCGGGGCCACCTCGTGCGCTTGACCGCGCAGGAGTCGTTCGCTCACGGAGCCGGGACGTACTGTCGGCGGTATTCCGCCGCGCTCATCTCAAACACATCCTCAGGCCCGTCTTCGTCATCGATCTGCTGGCTGATCCAAGTGAATCCGAGTCCGCGCACGATGTGCTGACTGACGGTGTTGTCCGGGCTCACGCTGTAGCGCAGGGTCGCGACTCCCGGCTGGTCGATGACCCACCCCCACATGCCGTGGAGGATCTCCGTCGCAAAGCCGCGGCGTCGCTCAGGGACAACGACCTCAAGCCCGATCTCCACCATGCCGTCGGCATCCGGCAGGCCATGGAATCCGCTCGCGCCGATAATCGTCGAGGTCGCACGTTCCACCGCGACCCGTAGCAGCCACGGCGCAGTCTCCGGCCGGGCGGTGGCCAAGGGAATGCGATAACGCAACGGGCCGGGATCGTCCACGAAGTGCCCATGGGGATTGGTGAAGCCGCGGTCGGTCCACAGGCGCGGGTCTGCCCGGTCGACCTGGAGGAGGTCATAGTCCCGCGGCCGAACGGTGTGCAGATCCAGACGTGGGGTGCGGATCACCGCATCGACCCCAGTGTCATCTGCAGCACCAGTCACGTCAGTCATGCCGGCGCCGCCAGTACCGCCCGTGCCGCCAGTGCCGCCGGCACCTTCAGTACCGTTGCTACCGCCCATGACGCCCATTCTGTCAGCCGCGTGCGGTGGCGCTCGACTTCCTCGAGCACCCGCACCGGCGCGGTGCCACCGCGGGAGGCGCGCGAGTCGAGTGCTCCTCGGACAGTGAGGACATCGCGAACGGCCGGTGTGAGATGGCGTGAGATGTCGGACATCTCACCATCAGTGAGGTCCCAGAGCTCGACATTCCGCTCCTCTGCCGCGCGTACGCACGCACCCGCGACCTCATGTGCCTCCCGGAACGGCACGCCCGCGCGCACGAGCCACTCGGCAATGTCCGTGGCCAACGCGAAGCCCTCAGGGGCTGAGGCCTCCAGGCGGCCGCGGTCGAAAGTCAAGGTGCTCATCATGCCGGTGACCGCGGGCAGGACGAGAAGGAGCTGTTCCACGGTGTCGAAGACCGGCTCCTTGTCCTCCTGCAGATCACGGTTGTAGGCGAACGGCAGGCCCTTGAGCGTGGCCAGAAGACCGGTGAGGTTGCCGATGAGACGCCCGGACTTTCCACGCACGAGCTCGGCAACGTCGGGATTCTTCTTCTGGGGCATGATCGACGACCCGGTCGACCACGCGTCGTCAAGGCGCGCCCAGCCGAACTCCCGTGAGGTCCACAGGCACACTTCCTCACCGATGCGTGAGAGATGCACGCCGAGCATCGCGGAGACGAAGAGGAACTCCGCAACCCAGTCACGATCGCTCACCGCATCAATGGAGTTGTCGAAGGCGGCATCGAATCCGAGGTCGGTGGCAACGGCCACCGGGTCAAGGCCGAGGGTCGATCCGGCGAGCGCCCCCGCTCCCAGTGGTGAGATTGCGGCGCGACGGTCCCAGTCGCGCAGTCGAGCGATGTCGCGGTGCAGCGAGTGGACATGCTTGGCGATCTCGTGGCCGAGAGATACCGGCTGCGCATGCTGCAGGTGGGTGAAGCCAGGAGCGGCGACGTCGACGTGCTCGGTTGCCTGC
>CAZLHZ010000278.1:0-1711 GCA_964559285.1 uncultured Actinomycetes bacterium
GACCTGCGCGCCATCGGCGTACACCACTGAAGCGAAAACGGGACCGAAGTCAGGCTGGTCGACGCCGAGGAGGTCCTGCATCGGCTTGCTCGTCAATCCAAGCTTGTATCCGATGATCTCCTCACCGTCAGCAACGAGCCGCTCGACGAGCCGCTGCTGGATCGCGTAGCCATCGAGCATCCCGAGCTCGGGCCGGGCTGCAGTGAAGGCCTCGATGGGGATGCCGCTGCGTCGTGCCTCGTAGAGTGCATCGCCGGCGGCGTCAGCTTCCTGCGCGCTAAGGGTTGCTCCTGCCTGCATGGGCATAGCCTTCCGTGTTGTCCTAGCGTCCGGCACCGGTGGCGTCCCGGTAGCCGAGACGCCTGCTGATGGTCAGGGCACCGTCCACGGTGGGACGGATGATGGCTCGCTGGTCATCTCACTCGAGCCGGTGGGCCGGGCCGATGACCGTGAGTGCCGCCACGACGTCCCCGCGGGCGTTGCGCACGGGTGCGGCCACCGACGCGAGGCCGGCGTCAGAACTGGCGGCAGGCGCTGCGACATGGTGGGCGCTGTCAGCCCAGCCTTGATCGCGGACCTGGGTGAGGACGGTCTGGAGTGACCCGAAACTGCCCGGAGCACTCGCCGGGAGGCGCGTTGCGTGGCTGAGAACCTCGCCGCGCTCCGACGCCGGCAGGTGAGCGAGGAGGACGATTCCCGCGGTGGAGGAGATCGGATGTGCGCGCTGACCTATCGGATCCAGTCGTGGCCGGGGCGACTGTCCCTCCCGTCGCTCGATGGTCACGAGGTCCCATCCGTCGAGCACGACCACCTCGGCGGTTTCCCGGGTCGTGCTGCGGAGCTGCTCCAGGATTGGGATGCTCGCAGCTCGGACGTCCACCACGTCGGGGACGTGGGCACCGAGGACGAAGATCTCGACACTCAGGTGGTAGGCACCACTGGTCGCGTCCTGAGCGAGCAGGCCCTCCTCGGCGAGGGTGTGCAAAAGCCGGTGGGCAGTACTCTTGCTGATGCCGAGGCGACGGGACATGTCGGTGACGCCGAGTTGACGATCCGGCGACTCGAACTCCTTCAGCAGGCGCGCAGCATTGCGGACGCTCGACAGGGTGGAGTCGCGGCGGGAGCGCGTATCCGGTCTGTCGGTCATACCGACACGCTAGCAGCGGTGTCCCGCATGGCAGAACGATCGAGGCAACCTGGGGGGAGTGTCAGGGGCGATGCGTGTCCTCGACGGTGGACCCGAGGCTCGGATTCCGGCAGGCTCGGCCTCACTCGGCGATGCCGTCACAGATGGCCCCTGCACGAAGGAGAACCATGCCTCTTGATCGACTGCGAGTGGCCATCGTGGGAGCTGGACCGTCCGGCATCTATGCCGCGGACGCCCTGTCCAACCAGGAGGACGTCACGGTGGAGGTCGATGTCTTCGACCGACTTGCGGCGCCCTACGGGCTGGTGCGCTACGGAGTGGCACCGGATCACGTGAGCATTCGATCGGTGCGCGACACCCTGCAGAAGGTGCTCGCCAAGCCTGGGGTGCGCTTCCTTGGCAATGTGGCGGTTGACGTCGACGTGTCTGTTGCGGACCTGCGAAGGCACTATGACGCGGTCATCCTCACCTACGGTGCAGCCCGCGACCGTCAGTTGGAGATCCCGGGGGAGGATCTCACCGGAAGCGTGGCTGCGACAGACCTTGTGGCGTGGTACTGCGGGC
>CAZLHZ010000278.1:1721-3596 GCA_964559285.1 uncultured Actinomycetes bacterium
ACGCCGAACCCGGCCAGACGAACGATCCGCATGTGCTCACCTCCGCCCGGTCGGTGGTCGTCGTCGGCGCCGGGAATGTCGCCATCGATGTCGTGCGTGTGCTGGCGAAGAATCGTGAGGAGCTCGCCCAGACGGATATGCCACAGCATGTGCTCGATCTGCTCGCATCCACCGGCATCACTGACATTCACCTGCTCGCGCGACGGGGACCGGCGCAGGCGACCTTCACGACGAAGGAGCTCAAGGAGCTCGGAGAACTTGCCGATGCTGATGTCATCGTGTCTCCTGAGGATGTCGCACTCGATCCGGCCAGTGAAGCGTCTCTGGCGACCAACAAGGTGGCGGGGCGCAACGTCGAGGTCATCCGAGGCTGGTCGACCCGCCAACCTCAGGGCAGGCGGCGACGCATCCACCTGCACTTCCTCTCGCGGCCCCTGAGCATCAATGGATCGGGACGACTCACGTCTGTCACTGTGGAGCGGACTCGGCTCGATGACACTGGCGCCGCGCATGGCACGGGTGAGACCTATGCACTCGATGCGGACACCGTGGTGCGCTCTGTGGGATACCGAGGTGAGGGCCTTGAGGATGTGCCCTTCGATGGTCGCCGCCATGTCATCCCGAGTGCACTGGGCCGGGTCATTGACAACGGCACAGTCATGTCCGGTGTCTATGTTGCGGGCTGGATCAAGCGTGGTCCGACGGGGATCATCGGCACCAACAAGAAGGATGCGACCGAGACGGTGACAGCGCTGCTCGAGGACGCACCGTCCCTGCCGGCAGCGCCGGATCGTGACGTGGATCTGGCTGATGTTCTCGTGGAGCGTGGAGTGCAGGTGATCCCCTTCAGCGGATGGCTGAGGATCGACGAGGCTGAGATCGACCTCGGTGCGCAGCGGGGACGAGCTCGCACGACCGTCCACGAACGCGCACGCATGCTGGAGATCGCACGCGGCTGACGCGCTCGCAGGTCCGCGCTCAGCAGGGAGTGGTGAACCCCATGACGCATGCCATGATCACTGACTCGTGGCTGCGCAGGATTGTCCGCTGATCCCACGGGTTCGGTGCATCGGGGCCAGGGATCCGCTGTCGGTCCGAGAAGTGGTGGATCAGTCGTGTGGTCCTGGGACGCAGGTAGGTGTAGATAAGCAGCCGCTCACCTGGGCGTAGCCATGTCCCCGCGGGAAGCTCCAGCGACGAGGCGCGTCCTAGGTCGACGACATAGTGGGTGAGGTGGACGACGGAGTCGCTGATGTTGTCGACGACGATCCGGGACCTGTTCTGCTGCGGCCAGTGCGGCTTGATGATCGAGAGGGCCAGCTTCCCGGAGAGATTCGGCCAGTGCCGCTCACACTCGACTCGACAGGGGTAGAGGGTCTCGGCCCGCACGTCTCCATCAGGATCGACGAGGAACGCACCGCCGGTGTGGTACTTCGACACGTCGGGATTGGTCAGTGAGCCGCGTTTGTCCCAGTAGAAGACACGACGCGTGTCACGCAGGGCACCCGCGCGATCCTGCAGGTGAACCTCCACAGAGTGGTGGCCCTTGATCACGGTGCCATGCGGGAAGCGAAACTCCGCATGCTTGGCAGTGCGCACCGACCACCCGCCTATGTAGACATCGGTAGCACGCTCATTCATCACCCGAATGAACCGTCGCTCAGGATGCTGCGCATCGTTGCCATCCGCGTTGTAATTCACCATGATCGACAACCTCGCCCATCGGGCTGGTCCGATTCCGCACGCGTCGTCATTCCACAGGCCGCGGTGCGCGACCGCCGCCTCCTGTGCGATGAGAGAGTACGCCGACTCCAGTCGCATCTCATCCTGGATCGAGTCAGGCAGCACAAGACCATCCGCGAGGAGCTCTGCCTG